>JBJEPL010000001.1:0-8761 GCA_051881215.1 Eubacterium sp.
CCGATCTAAGAAAATTCACTGATATTTAATCCAAGTGAAATCATCATCAGTACAATACCTATTATCAAGGAAAAAACAGAAAACAGCATAAATATTAATTTTGTTTTTTTCATAGTTTATTCCTCCTATAATTTAACATTATTAATGGTTAATTTTTGTGATATAAGCGATAAAAATTCAACAAATTTCGCAGGTGATTGGGGTAAAAGGGGTGAGGTGACTCACCCCATTGTTTAGTCAACACAAAGAACCGTACACGGTGTTATATAAGACAAACTAATTTTTTATGATTTCAAAATTCGTTCCGATTGGGCCATATTTTTTATAGTCATAATCAATATTTACATTTTTCATTTTGTAAATTCTTACAGTATTATCGTGTGTCTTTGTTAAATCCGCATCTGCTATATAAGTATCTATACCTAATGACATGGTTTTATACGCAGTTTTGTAACTGTAACTTATCGAATCAATTTCACAATTTATTGCGACAATATAGTTATAGTTATCAGTATCCAATTCTGAAACATTGTATTTTGGGGCATATATTTTTAATTCTTCTAAACCATTTCCGTTAAAGCAATAGTGTTTGTCACTTTGTACAAAGAAATAGCAATAGCCATCTTTTTCAAAAATTGCTTGCTCAAAGCTATATTCTTCAATTAAACTCGGAAAAACAGTATGAGTTTTCAAAATTAGAACTGACGAAATTAAAGCAGCTACGGCTAGAAAAACAATAATGTATCTCTTTCTCTTTTTATTTGTCATATTAATACTCCGTTACCTTTCTGTTTCATTTATCGGTCTCTATGTTATTTATTTGCCAATCAAAACACAAGCCAATAAAAGTTGTTGCAATAATTCTATTCTTCTTCATAAATTTATTCCTCCTATAATTTAACATCATTAATGGTTAATTTCTGTAATATAAGCGATTAAAATTAGAAATATGTAAGGTATATTACCCCTTTATTATACACTATATCGCATGAAAAGGGCATTTTGTGAAAAGAAAAATGGAAAATTTTGAAAAAATTCAAAATTTTCCATAAATACAGCTTTATTAGATTTTAATATTTATTATTTACACCTGTTAAATCCTTTAAAACCTCGCCGGCTATAATTAATCCTGCAACCGACGGTACGAAGGCATTACTGCCCGGCACCTGCCTGCGTTGGGTGCATTTTCTTGCAGTTCCCGGAGGGCATATGCAATGAGCACGACAGCTTATTGCCATATCGTCAATAGGCGTCATTGCAGGCTCCTTTGAATAGACTACTTTAAGCCTTTTGATACCGCGCTTTTTCAGCTCTCTTCTCATAACCTTGGCAAGAGGGCAGACAGAGGTTTTATAAATGTCTGCAACCTCAAAGGCGGTCGGGTCAAGCTTATTGCCTGCGCCCATAGAGCTGATAATCGGAGTGCCTGCCGCTTGAGCATTTTCAACAAGTGCAAGCTTGCCTGTAACAGTATCAATAGCGTCAACTATATAATCATACTGTGTGAAATCAAATTGCTGTGCCGTTTCGGGTGTATAAAAGGTTTTATGCTTTGTAACCCTGACATCGGGATTGATTTCCAAAATGCGTTCTTCGGCAACATCTACCTTATACTGCCCCACGGTTTTGCGTGTTGCATATATCTGGCGGTTTATATTAGTTAGGCATATTTTGTCGTCGTCAATCAAATCGACCGCGCCGATGCCGCTTCTTACCAGCGCCTCAACGGTATAACCGCCAACGCCTCCGATTCCGAATACGGCAACGCGGCTTTTAGAAAGCTTGTCCATAGCTTCTTTGCCGAATAATAATTCTGTTCTTGAAAATTGATTTAACATAGCTTTTCCTTTAAATATTCTATTGCGCCTGTTGCGGCGTTTGCACCGTCTGCAACTGCTGTTACAACCTGACGAAGCGGCTTTTTGCGGATATCTCCGGCAACGAATAATCCGCTGACAGATGTTTTGCAATCCTCGCCTGCAACGATATAACCGTCATCAAGCTCAAGCGGAAGATTATTAAGATAAGCCGTTGCAGGAACAGTACCGACGGCAATAAATACGCCGTCTGCATTATAATGCTTTTGACCCTCTGCACCTGTAAGCTCAACGCCGTCAACACGCTGTTCTCCTGTAATTGCATTTAGGTTTTCGTTACAGCGGATTGTAACATTAGAAAGCTTATAAAGTATATCCGTTCTCGTTTTCGGCGCGCGGAAGGTGTCTCTGCGGTGAACAAGAGTTACACTTTTGCAAATTGATGAAAGGTATATTGCATCCTCAACGGCAGTATCACCGCCGCCGATAACAAAAACATCTTTGCCTGCAAAAAATGCACCGTCACAAACAGCGCAGTACGATACGCCTCTGCCGAGAAGCTCCTGCTCGCCTGTAACACCGAGCTTTCTCGGGTTTGCGCCTGTTGCGGCAATAACTGCCTTTGAATTTATAATTTCACCGTTGTGCAAAACGATTTGCTTGTATTCGCCGTTATCCTTAACTTCGTTAACAATACCAAGCTCAATTTTTGCCCCAAGGGAAACTGCCTGCTCTTTTATTGCTTCGCCTAAATCGGCACCGCTTATGTTAGAAACACCGGGATAATTCTCCACCGTATGGGCAGAGGTGATTTGACCGCCGCCCCAGCCGTCCTGCTCCAAAACAACAAAATCAAGACCTGCTCTTGCGGCGTAAATAGCGGCAGTCAAACCTGCTGCACCGCCGCCGATTATTACTAAATCATACATATTCAAGCTGCTCCTGTTCTGATTCATTTCCGTCTATTTTAAAGGATTTGAGAACAGGGGCGTCTTTATTCATCAAGGATAAAATCATATAGCTTGCCGTTTTATCGTATGCAAGGCGTTTATCTTCGTCACTCGGTCTTGACGGACTTTCGGGATGACTGTGCCAGTTGCCGAGAGGAACAAAACCGTTTGCGCGCATATCCTTAACCGCTGCAAGCTGCTCCTTGGGATCCATGGAGAAATGCTCGTTGCTGTTGTCAATATTTGTAAGAAGATAAACCTTTTTTACAATCTTGTCGCCGTTATCCTTTATTTCTCCGCCCAAAAGACCGCAGGCCTCGCTCGGAAGCCATTTGTTTGCGTGAGCAAGTATTTTTTCATAATCTGATTTTGATAATGTAATCATCTGCTATACTCCCGGGCATTCTGCCTGTTCATAATCAATAAGCTCTGTAATAGTAGGATTTTCACTGCATACACCGCAGTTGTCATCCTTTGGAAGCTTTATTTTCCTGAATTCCATTTTAAGTGCGTCATATGTCAGAAGATATCCTGTAAGCAAATCTCCTGCGCCTGTTATGTACTTAACAGCCTCCATTGCCTGCAGACATCCGATAACGCCTGCCATTGCGCCGATAACACCTGCCTGCTTGCAGGTAGGTACAGCGTCCTTCGGAGGAGGATTTTTGAATACGCATCTGTAGCACGGACCTTCGCCCGGAACATATGTCATAAGCTGACCCTGAAAACGAATAATTCCTGCATGAGAAAACGGCTTTTTTGCCATAACGCAAGCGTCGTTAATAAGAAATTTTGCAGGGAAATTATCGGTTCCGTCAAGAATAAAATCATAATCCTTGATGATATCCATAATGTTATCCGAGGCAATGAAATCATGATATGTGATTACATTTACATCGGGATTGATTGCCTGCATTGTTTCCTTTGCGGATTCAACCTTCGGCTTTCCCAAATCGTTTGTTGTGTGGATAACCTGACGCTGAAGATTTGAGAGGTCAACCTCATCTGCATCGGCAATGCCGATTGTACCTACTCCGGCCGCAGCAAGATACATTGCCGCAGGAGCACCGAGACCGCCTGCACCGATAATCAGCACCTTGGCATTAAGGAGCTTTTTTTGGCCTTTAACGCCGATTTCTTTAAGAATGATATGACGGGAATAGCGTTCAAGCTGTTCGTTGGTAAATGCCATTAGCAACCGCCTCCCATAAAGTAAAGAAATTCAATTTCGTCACCGTCGTTGATTACTCTTGTATTAAGCTCATCTGATTTAACAAAATCATCATTGATTGTAACGGTTACATAAAGCGGATTTTCAACATCTTCTGCGTCAATAAGCTGCTTTACTGTTAAACCCTCTGCGTATTCCTTCTTTTTTCCTGCTACTGTAATAGTCATAATTCTTCTCCTTATAAAATGCTTTCAATAAAATTTTTAAATGCTTCGGCGTCAGCGGCACCTCTATGACGGCTGATTTCATTACCGTCTTTAAAAATTATAAGCGTGGGTGCTGCTTCAACGGAATATTTTTCTATTAAATCGGTATTCATACCGATGTTTACTCTTGCAATTTTCAGCCTGCCGTCATACTCTGCCTCTGCTTTACTTATCAGAGGAGCAATTCTTCTGCAGGGGATACAGCCGTCATTGTAAAAATCAACAAGAACGGGAAGCTCGCTTGCTTCTACAAAGGCGCTGAAATTTGAGCTGTCCAATTTTTCTGCCATATCAGTCACCAACCTTTTGAACAATCAAATCATAGGTGCCGTCATCGTTTGACAGAAGCTTTAAAATTTTGTGCCCTTCTTCCTTAATGCTTCTGGGAACATTCTGAACAGGCTCTCCGTCGTTCATATGAACGCAAAGTATATCGCCGTCGTCAAGCTCCTCCAAAGCAACCTTTGCCTTTACAAAGGTAACAGGGCAGACAACATCTGTAATATCAACTGTATCAGTGATTTCATAATCAGCCATTATACGCTTCCTCCACTTTCGATTTTAATTTATCCCATCCGACGCGCTCAAGCGTTTTTGCAAAGCGTTCGCTCGGATTTGCATTTTCAGCAAAGAAATCTATTGCCGCGTCTGCAACGCGGTAGAGAGTTTCCTTATCCTCAATAATAGGAAGAAGCTCCGTACCTTTTTGAATACTGTTACCGAAGGTTCCGCCGAAGGATACGATATAACCGCTTTTGCCCTGCCATGCGTTTGTAGGGCAGGCAGTAACGCATCTTCCGCAGTTGTTGCACTTGCTTTCATCAACTGTTATTTTGTCGTCTGAAATTGTTATTGCACCGCTTCTGCAAGCCTTTTCGCAGACACCGCAGAAAATGCACGCGTCCTTATCCCAGCTTATAATCATACCGCCTTTAACGCCGAAATCGTTTTCCTCAGCTTTAAGGCAATTATTCTGGCAGCCTGTTACGCCGAATTTGAATTTATGAGGAAGCTCTCTTCCAAAGTAACGGGCGTCTAAATCAGTTGCTATTTCGAGCGCGTCTATGCATCCGCTCGGACAGCATTTACCGCCCTGACAGGCAGTAACGGTTCTTACTCTCGGTCCGCATACACCGGGAACAACACCGCCCTTTGCAAGCTCTTGCTTTACCTCTTCGATATCCTCAAGCTTAATAAACGGTATCTCGACACCCTGACGGGAGGTTAAATGAACATATCCCTGACCGTATTTGTCTGCAACACCCTGAATTGTTCTTAACTGCTCGGATGTAACAGTTCCGCCGACAACGCGAAGTCGGAGTGAAAATGTATTCTTTTGCTTTTGACGCATAAAGCCGCCCGCTTTAAGAGCGGCATAATCTACTGCCATATGTATTCCTCCTTATAGATTATATTATATATAAGAACCTGCGTAAAGTAAATCCATCATATCTGCATTATGAAACGCATTATCAAAATCGGCAATGATATCCTCAATATCCTCAATTCCGACGCTGATACGGATTAAGTCGTCATAAACGCCTGCCGCCGCCTTTTCTTCCCGTGACGAGTGGGCGAAAATCGTTGACGCCGGATGAACAACGAGCGTTTTTGTATCGCCGATATTTGAAATATTAAGTGCGTATTTAAGGCTGTTGATAATGCTGAAGGCCTTTTCCTTTGACTCAACGCGTATCGTTAAAATTCCGCCGGCATAGCCGTTGCTGAACTGGCTTGTAATCAGGGAATGATACGGATTATCCTTAAGTCCCGGATAGTTGACCTCTTTAACATAGCGGAGTGTTTTGAGATGCTCTGCTAAAATCTGTGCATTTTTACAGATACGCTCCATACGGATTCCCAAGGTTTCCAGTCCGTTGATATTCAAATAAGCATTCATCGGAGCGCAGCAGGCGCCGATATCACGCCAAACTGAATTACGAAGCCTTGCAGTAAATGCTCCCTTACCGAATTTGAGGTAATCGCCCATAACAGAAAATTTTTCTCTGCTCCATTTGAAATTACCGCTGTCGATAATTACACCGCTTATAGCGCTGCCGTTTGAGTTGATATATTTTGATGAGGAATGAATAACAATGTCCGCACCGAATTTGATAGGCTTAACAAGCACGGGAGTAGCAGTTGTTGAGTCAACTATTAGCGGAATGTCATTTTTATGAGCTAAATCAGCAAGCTCTCTTATATCAACAACATTGAGCTTCGGATTTCCGATAAGCTCCGTAAAAATTGCCTTTGTGTTACTGTTTATATGAGGGGCAATTTTTTCTGCCGTAAAATCATCAACAAATACCGCCTTTAATCCAAACGGCTCCAAATCCCTGAATAAATCAAGTGTTCCGCCGTAAAGACCTGTCGGCACAATGATTTCATCACCGCTTTTTAAAATATTGAGAAGCGTCGACGAAACTGCTGCGGAGCCTGATGCGCAGGCTGTTGCCGAAATTCCGCCTTCAAGCCTCGCCATTCGTCTTTCAAAATTATCAACCGTGGGATTTCCTATTCTTGTATAGGCAAAGCCGGGCTTTTTGTTATTAAAAATATCCTCAAGCTCCTCAGCGGTTTTATGGGCAAACGCGCTTGACTGAAAAATAGGAACGGAGGTTGCGCCCTTGAATTCCTCCTCCTGCCTTACACCGTGTAAGAGCAGGGTGTTCATTTCAAGACGCTGTTCCTCTCTTTTATCCTTTATATCTTCATATTTTTTTCTTGCCTTTGATATTCGTTTAAAGTCCATATCTTAAAGTCCCCAATAATTACTTGTGAAGATTACTCTTCTGTAGGTTTCAAATTTCATCCATTTTTCGCAGAGATGCTGTTTATCAAGATTTTTCACATCTGCAAAGAAGCTTTCCAAATCCTCCTGCGAATGAATATCAACGGAAAAGCCTTTACCGTTTACTACCGGAAGTCCGATATATTTATAGTCGGAAAGAGGCTTAACATTTGTTATAATTCCGTCTCTGATTTCAATTGCAGCGGAGGAATCAACAGCTAAAATGTCAAAATATGCAGGATAATCGTAGCTTTCACCCTTAAGGGTTATTGCATCTCCTATTGTAAATTTCTTGTTCTCATTTGAATAGTTATCTATAGCAAGGCTTTTTTCGTTATAGAAAAACTCATCGAAAAGATATGTTTTTGCTTTAATTCCGTTTCCTGTGATTACAGCGCTGTTATCATCATCTGTTTCAAATATTTCCTCAACAACACCGCAGGCAGATGTCATATTTGAAAGTCTGTCAATCAAAATAAGCTCGCCGAGCGTTTTATGATTTTCAAATAAATCTATCGGAATTTCTTCATCAAGCAGAATTTCGCAAAGTGCAATTTCGTTTTTTGAAATTTCATTTACTTCAATCTGCTTTCCGGTATTTATATCTGTCTTATAGAGAATTTTCTTAACCTTACCGGCAATTTTCTTTGTACCGAGCTTTACAAAATATTCTTTGCCCTCAGAAAGAACCGAATCGTCCATCCAAAGAAGTGTTGAATTAAATGCTTTTGCGTTGCCGATTTCGCTGTTCTTTGATAATACACAGCCGCGCGAAACATCAATCTCCTTATCAAGAGTGATTGTTACCGGCTGACCCGATGAGGCAGTATCGGATTGCCTGTCACCGATATGAATACTTTTAACAGTCGCATTCTCGTTACTCGGCAGAACAGTTATCTCATCGCCGACAGAGATACTTCCCGATTCAATCTGACCCTGAAAGCCTCTGAAGGTGTGGTTCGGACGGCAAACGCGCTGAACAGGCATATAAAAGCCTTTTTCCGCATCAGCGCTTTTGATGTCAACATTTTCAAGATAGGTTAAAATCGGCTCGCCGTCATACCACGGCATTTTATCGGATTTAACGGTAACATTATCGCCTTCCGTAGCAGAAACGGGGATGATTTTAACATTGTCAAGCTTAAGCTCATCGGTTAAATCCGCAATTTGATTTTTGATATCGGAAAATGTATTTTTGCTGTAATCAGCCAAATCCATCTTATTGACAGCAAATACAAAATAATTTATACCCATCAGCTTGCAGATTCTCGCGTGGCGCTTTGTTTGAACAAGAACTCCCTGCGTTGCGTCTATCAGGATAATTGCCAAATCGGCAAAGGAGGCTCCGACTGCCATATTTCGGGTGTATTCCTCATGACCGGGAGTATCTGCGACGATAAAGGAACGGTTGTCGGTTGTGAAATAGCGGTACGCAACATCAATCGTAATGCCCTGTTCACGCTCCGCCATAAGACCGTCAAGCAAAAGGGAATAGTCTATTTCTCCCTCACGCGAGCCTACCTTTGATTCAAGAACGAGCGACTCTTCCTGATCTGCAAAAAGAAGCTTTGCGTCATAAAGAATATGACCTATGAGAGTGGATTTTCCGTCATCAACGCTTCCGCAGGTTATGAATTTAAGTAAATCATTCATCAGAAGTAGCCCTCCCTTTTTCTTTTCTCCATACTTGCCGCACCGCCGTCTTTGTCGATTACACGGCTTGTTCGTTCACTTTCAACTGCAGAAAGTGTTTCTTCAATGAT
>JBJEPL010000002.1:0-2586 GCA_051881215.1 Eubacterium sp.
TATTTTTAGGAAGCGATTTACCATATATAGCCTCAAACTGCTTTCCGTTCATATTACCGATATCGGCATTATAGTATGCAGGAGAGGTTTTTCTATAATCAGGAATTTCGGCATTGTCTGTTGATTCAACCATAACCGTATTACGGATTTTTATATCTCTGCTTGATGAGCCGACAAGGATTTCAAATTCTCCTGTTTCCACTGTCCAGCCTTTAACATTAACATTCCAAAATGCAAATGCTCTTTTTGAAAGTCCTATGGTAATTTCTTTTTCTTCGCCTGCTTTTAAAAATACTTTTTTAAATTCACGAAGTTCTTTTTTTGGTCGGAATATTGTTGACTCCTTGTCTGCAACATATATTTGTGCAACTTCAGCTCCGTCAATGTTTCCGATGTTTTTTACTTTAAAGGATACAATAAGTGTTTCGGTATCTTTAATTTTATCAGAAGATAGCTTTAAATCTCTAAATTCAAAGCTTGTATATGACAGTCCGTATCCAAAAGGAAAAAGGACATTTTTATTTGCAGTATCATAATAACGATAACCGACATATAAGCTTTCTCTGTGTTCACTTGTAACAGGTCCGCCAGGGAAATTATTATAAGTAGGATTATCGCTAAAATTCAGAGGATAGGTTTCACATGTTTTTCCGGACGGATTAACTGCTCCTATCAGAATATTTGCAATTGCCGCACCGCCTGCCTGACCTCCTAGGCTTGAATTAAGAAGCGCTTTAACTTCATTAATCCAAGGCATATGAATTACAGAGCCTCCGGCAAGCACAACAACAGTATTTGAATTAACTTTTGCTATTTCGCTGATAAGACGGTTATGACTATTTGGCATTTCAATGTTTTTCCTGTCGTATCCCTCCGCTTCAAATTCTTCGGTCAGACCTGCAAAAATAATTGCAATATCAGAATTTTTCGCAAGTTGTACTGCCTCATTTACAAGTTCATTGTTAATCTCATCTATGCTTCTATCATATCCCCTAGAGTAAGTTATATTTGCACCGAGAGCTTTAAGACAATCATACGCGTTATCAAGTTTTGTAGGATTAACAACAGAGGTTCCAGCACCCTGAAAGCGAGGAAATTTAGCCATTTCGCCTATTACTGCAATGCTCTGTCCGTTTTTAACAGGCAGAATATTGTCATCATTCTTTAATAATACCATTGCCCCTTCGGCGATTTTTTGCGCGACTTTATGGTGCTCCTCTTTATCGTAACTGTGTTTCAGTTCAAGCATAGGTTTTGACTTGCTGACAAGCTCAATTACATTATCAACAGCTTTATCCAGTACGCTTTCGTCAAGTTCTCCGTTTTGAACAGCCTTTATGATTTTCTTTTTATTAAGACTACCTGACGAAGGCATTTCCAAATCCGTGCCGCACTTTAATCCGTCAACTCTGTCAACATTTGCACCCCAATCTGTAACAATAAGACCTTTAAATCCCCATTCCTTACGGAGCACATCTTCCTGTAGCCATTTGTTTTGGGAAGAATATACACCATTAATTCGGTTGTATGAATTCATAACAGTCCATGGCTGTGCTTCTTTGACGCACATTTCAAATGCCGAAAAATAAATTTCTCTGATTGCTCTTTCGTCAATCACTTCATCAATAACCATTCTAAATGCTTCCTGTGAATTGCAGGCAAAGTGCTTCAGCGAAGCACCTACTCCCTTTGATTGAATACCCTTCACAAGATTTGTTGCCATTTTTCCTGAAAGATATGGGTCTTCACTAAAGTATTCAAAATTTCTTCCGCAAGTAGGAGAACGCTTTATATTTGCACCGGGTCCTAAAATAACAGACACATTTTCAGCAAGACATTCTTCTGCAATAGCCTCACCCTCAATTCTTAACAATTCCTCGTCCCATGATGAAGCAGAGCAAACAGCAGGGGGAAAGCAGGTTGCGGGGACAGAGTTTCCGAGGCCGATACCCTCAGGTCTTTTTTCTGTATTTTGCTTGCGAAGCCCATTAGGTCCGTCTGTCATCATTATTGACGGCAATCCTAATTTTTTTAACTCTTGTGTGTACCAGTAATTTTTACCTGATACAAAGGATGCTTTTTGCTCCAAAGTCATTTTGCTGATAATTTCTTCATTTTTCATGAATATCACTCCTTAATACGAGTGTATTTATGAATATTATTTTTTTCAAGCAATTATATATTTTCATCTATGATTTGTGTAATTATCTATGAAATATATACTGTTTTTAGCAATTAGCTTCCAATTATCACCGATAAATAAAAAACGAGCAACGCATGGTTGTTCGTTTTTGGCCTGCCCGAAGGGATTTTCTTCTTGCTATCGAAAGGTTCACTGAACCTTTCTCCTGAATTTACCCAGCAGTCATACTGCACGGTAAATTCAGAGCCTCGTTTCAAATCCCTTTTAAAAAAAACAAACAAATACCGCAAAAGCAGTATTTGTTTGCTTGGCCTGCCCGAAGGGATTTGAACCCCCATTCTTCAGAATCGGAATCTGCTGCGTTATCCAATTGCGCCACGGGCAGAAATATAAATTAATTATAAATGCAAGCGCAGTTGCAGTCAAGAGAATAATATGTTAAA
>JBJEPL010000003.1:0-2551 GCA_051881215.1 Eubacterium sp.
TATGCCAGCCCATCTTAATCAAAATAATAAATGCCGCAAAAACAAGCGTTTTATCGGAAAGAGGGTCCATTAGCTTTCCAAAGTCGGTAACTATCCCCTGCTTTCTTGCAATAATACCGTCAGCCTTATCGCTCATACAGGCAACAAAATATACAAGCAATGTTGCTACCCAGTGATATGAAAATTCAATATAAGCAAATGCCATTAATAAAGGAACACAGCAAAATCTGAATACAGTTATTTTATTTGGTAAATTCATATTTGTTCTCCTATAAGATCGTAGCCGTCATAATCGGTTATTTTTACATTGACAAAATCACCTACAGCAGGTTTAGTATTTGAGGTGAAAATAATACCGCTGTCAATTTCAGGTGAATCAAGGTAAGACCTTCCGATATATTTATCACCGTCAATTTCATCTATAATAACTTTATAAATATTGCCAACCTTCGCTTTGTTGGCGGCTTCGGTAATGGAATACTGAATATCCATTAAAACCTCTGCTCTGCGCTTTTTAACCTTTTCATCTATCTGATTATCAAAATCAAAAGCAGGTGTGTCCTCTTCAGGTGAAAAAGTAAAGCATCCCATTTTATCAAAGCATATATCTTTAACAAAGCAGCAAAGCTCTTCAAACTGCTCATCGGTTTCACCGGGAAAGCCTACCATAAAGGTTGTTCTCAATGAAAGATTCGGAATTGCGGTTTTCATTTTTAAAAGAAGCTCTTTTAAAGAAGCGTATGAGCCGTTTCTGTTCATAGAAGACAATATCTCTTTATTGCAGTGCTGAAGCGGAATGTCAATATAAGAGCATATTTTGTCTTCCTCTGCAATAACCTTAATAAGCTCATCGGTAACTCTGTCAGGATAACAATAAAATAACCGTATCCATTCAATTCCGTCAATCCTTACAAGCTCTTTTAAAAGCTTTGCAAGCCTGTATTCTCCATAAAGCTTTATGCCGTATTTTGTTGTATCCTGGGCAATTAAGATTAATTCCTTAACACCTTTTAAAGCAAGCTCCTTTGCCTCGTCAATTATGCTCTCCATCGGTCTTTCAATATAGCTTCCTCTTATACCGGGTATTGCGCAATAGGAGCATCTGTTGTCACAGCCGTCGCTTATTTTCAGGTAAGCCCAATGAGAGGGCGTAGAAAGCATTCTTTCACCGCATAAGGAAAGATAGCTTTTATCAGGGAAAAAGCTTGTAGAAATGCCGAAAAGCGCTTTTTGGCATACTTTTACAATATCTCGGTCGGCACCAATACCGATAACGGAATCTACTTCGGGGATTTCTTTAATAATTTCGTCTTGATATCTTTCTGCAAGGCAACCTGTAACTACAATTGAACCGACCAAGCCCGCCTTCTTATACTCGGCAACCTCTAAAATTGTTTCGATTGCCTCGCGCTTTGCATCATCAATAAAGCCGCAGGTATTTATAATCATCACATCGCTGTTTTCAATTGTAGGTGAAATATCAAAACCGTTTTTATTTAGTTTATCGAGCATTAATTCGCCGTCGACCTGATTTTTCGGGCAGCCAAGCGAAATCATACCTACCTTATAACTCATAATCCTCTAACCTGTTCAATGCGGATATAATATCTGAATAATGAAAACCCTTTCTCTGAAGAGCTGCGATAACCTTATCTCTGCCGCCCTCCAAAGAAAGCTTTGAAGAATATTTTGAATTAATCAACTGAACAATTGTATCAACGCTGTCTATATCGTATTCATCAAGAACCCTTGAAATAATATCTCTGTCAATTCCTCTCTTAAAGCACTCTGCTTTAATATGATTGAGAGAAAATTTTTTAACCTTATAAAGATAATCTACTAAAGCTGTGCAAAAACGGTTATCGTCAAGATAACCTGCTTCAATGTATCTGTTAATCGCTTTATCTGCGCTGACCTCATCAACTGTTCTCAAGAGCTTTGTTCTTAACTCTTTTACCGAATGATCACGGCGAGCAAGAAGCTCGGAGCACTTATTTAAAGCCTTTTTATAATTGATTTTAACAAGCAGCTCCTGCCATTGCTCTTCGTCAATATCAGTTCCGTTTGAAATATAATTATCTATCCAAAAATTTTCATCAGTGGTAACTGCATATTCATTATCAAGAAGAAGATGAATTTTAGTTCCTCTTCCCTTTTGGTAAGTCAAAATCATTATTCTTCATCATCTTCAACTGCAATATCAAGCTTTGCTTTTGCAGCAGCACGGGTATTTTTAACCGGCTTATCCTCTTCTTCATCGGATACAGGCTTTGCAGCTGTTGTTGGCTGATATTTATGGTTTGACTGCTGCTGAACCTCAGCCATCTTCTCTTTAATTTTCTTTTCAAGCTCGGCGGCAAATTCAGGATCTTCTTTGATCATAGCCTTAATATTATCACGACCCTGACCGAGGCGTCTGTCGCCGTATGAGAACCAAGAACCGCCTTTATGTATAATATCGAATTCTACAGCCATATCAAGGATTTCGCCGTCTTTGCTTATACCTGTTCCGTACATAATATCAAATTCGGCTGTCTTAAACGGAGATCGG
>JBJEPL010000004.1:0-8590 GCA_051881215.1 Eubacterium sp.
AAATATAGGAGGTTATATAATTAATGGGCTTTATTAAACGGGAAGCGAAACGGAAAATGTTATCAGTCCGTTATTGCAGGATACGGAAATATCGCCGTGATGTGCTGTAACAATTGCTTTTGCAATTGCAAGCCCCAAGCCGTAATGATTGTCTTCGCCTGTTCTGGCAAAATCTGTTCGGTAAAAGCGCTCAAAAATCAAATCGCACTGTTCTTTTGAAATTTCCTGCCCCTTATTTGTAACTGAAAGATTTGCCTTATTATGCTTTAGTGATAAGGCTACTGTAACAGCTGAATTTTCAACAGAATGTTCAATAGCATTATCAAGCAGAATTGAAACAACCTGACCGAGCTGCTGCGAATTGCCGTTGACGCAGATATTTTCTTCAACCAAGTCGTAATAAAGCTCTATTCCCTTTTCAAAAGCAACGCTCTCAAACGCAAGCAATTCGCCCAAAACAACTCTGCTCAAATCTATTTGCTGCATATTCGGCTTTACATTTTCCATTCTTGTCAGCTCCATAAGCTGTTTTATCAATAGAGTCATTCTGTTATTTTCAAACTGAATATTTGAAAGCCATTTATTTTCACCTATTTCTCTTGAGAGAAGCTCGGCGTTTGTGCTTATAACGGAGACAGGCGTTTTCAGCTCATGCCCGGCATCGGAAATAAACTGCTTTTGCTTTGTATAGCTTTCCTCAACGGGACGCACAATTTTTCTTGCCAAAAATACGGAAATAATAAAAAGAAAAATAATTGCAATGCTTCCGAAAATCAGCGTATATCTAAAAAGAGTGGTAATGCTCTGTCCTACAATGGTATTATCCATAAAAGCAACTGTTGTATATCCCTCGTATCTCTCAAGGCGGTAAATCAAATTATCTGTTTTGCCGTTATCCTTTGTCCCGGAAGCAACAGAGGCTGCAATCTGCGTCAAATCCTCAACCGAGTAAACACTGCTGTTATGGTTATCCACTTTTATTATTTCGCCGTTCTCCGAAAAAGTGACCGAATAAAAGGTCGACAGTAAATAGGCATTATCATTTCTTGTGCGCATCTGATCAAAATCCTTTTTCGCAAGTATATCATCATTAAAAGCATTTTTTCTCAAATCGGCTTCTATATATCTTTCAAGCATAGCCTGATTTTGATTGTAAACATCCATATAGCTTGTAAAATAAATGACGCAAAGAGTACAGGAAAACAACGCAATCAAAACAGCCATTATTGAAGCTACAATTTTAATCCTTGTTTTTTTAAACATCGCGACACCTCAATTCATATCCAAGTCCGCGGACTGCTTTTATCTCCACATTTGAGCCGATAAAAGCAAGCTTTTTTCTTGTAAAGGATATATACACCTCGACATTATTATATTCTGCTTCACTTTCATATCCCCATATTTTAAGAGCCAATTGCTCACGGCTGATTATCTGATCTTGATTTGCTATCAGATATTCAATTATTCGGTATTCCTTTTCACGCAAGCGTACCGACTGCCCGTTTGCTTTACAGGATAACAAAAATGTATTTGTATCAAGCGATATATCACCGTAAGACAGGCTTCCGTCGGAGCTGTTTATCAAACGGCGTGAAAGCGCGCGTATTCTTGCAAGAAGCTCCTTTGTCATAAAAGGCTTTGTCAAATAGTCATCGGCTCCGCTGTCGAGTCCGGTTACTTTATCATCAAGCTCTCCTTTGGCAGTAAGCATCAATATCGGCGTTCTTATACCTTCACTTCGTACCAGTTTAGCTATCTCAAATCCCGACATACCCGGAAGCATAACATCAAGAATTACCAAATCATAAACATCGCTTTCTATTGCAGTTAAGCCTGATATTCCGTCATTACATATACTAACCTCATAATTTTCAAGGCGCAGAATTTCAGTTAATGCATCAGCCATTCTTTTTTCGTCCTCAACAAGAAGAAGCTTCATTTATATCAACTCCGAATATATTTGATTTATTTTTCTCTGATTTTAATTATAGCATAAAAGATTGACAATAGATTGAAGAATATTAAAATTCTATAAACATATAAAAGCTTCCAAAGCGGGTACGCCGTGTTTGGAAGCTTTTGCGTTGATTTATGCCTTTTATTTTATCCTCTCGGAATTCTTATTACCGTAGCCGAATATTGAGGAACGGTATAATTAAAGCTGTTTGAAATACCAAAAACCGATAATTCTTCCATAATACAATCCTCTTCCTCTCCGAGGATATTATCATTTTCAAGGCTGTCACCTGCAACCTGATATACCGTTGCAGACTCACTGCTGATATCGGCGCCTTTTATGTCAACTGCAAAGGTGCGCGCCGACTCTGTAACATTGACAAGCTTAACAATTATATCTCCGCTTTCATCTGTGCTTACAACCTGATATGCCTGAGCCCTTGACGCAGAAGATGTATCACAATCAACATAAAGCTCATCGTCAACATAGCATTTGATATTTGTGCCGTCAACTACTACCTTGAGTGAATAGGTCTGACCTGTCTGCGCCGTAAACGGTTTTACAGTGTCTGTAATCTGACCTGTCTTAATTCCGTTTTCCATATGCTGAAGGCAGGAAACTGTATTTTCCCAGCCGCCGAGATTCCAGAAATAATTTGTTTTACCGTCCTTAACACCAAACGGAATGAGAAAGCCTTCGGCTCCGTCAAGCTTGGTTGCATCAACGGTAAAGGTATAATTTGACCAATCGGTATCACCGAAATAAACAACAGAACCGTTTTCGCTGTACTCCATTTCTGTTGAAGCCTGACGCAATTTTCCGTCAACTACGGTAAAATCACCGTCGGTTACCTTTTCCCAGCTCTTATCAAAATTCTTTTGACTTGATGAAAAATCGTCCTCACCGAGAACCTCGCCTGTTTCATTATTAACAATCTTGACATTGTCAAATTCAGCGGCGGTATACCATGTACCCAAGCCTACCTTACCGCTTATTGGTTCCTGACCGATAAATGCACCGTCAAGGCTTGATGAAAGCAGCTTTGAGCCTGTATTGGTTGAAAACAGCTTTTGCATATAATAGCTTATTGAGCCCGTACAGGTATTATTGTTAAACCAAATCAAATCAGGCGCCCAATGCCTTGCTGTATTATTACCGAAAAGCGGAGCATATGCCGCCATACGAACAATATCGGAGTTTCTTTCAAGACCTGTCATATACGCCGCCTCGGAAAGCGCTGAATAGAGGGTATTTGTCTGTGAAGCATATTCACCGAGAAAAACATTGATTGCACCGCCGTAAGGTGTATCGGTCATAGTTGAAACATCACGCGAATAGTTATTTTCATCATAATAATCTGTATTTTTCAAAAACCACTCCGGCTCGTTATAATAATGCTGATCAACAGCTCCTGCAAAATCAGAGGCATTGTCGTTGCCTGAAAGCTGTTCTTTGGCATATTCATAAGACGGCAGATAATTTGCGGCTGAGGTAGCGTCGTCGGCACCTGACGAATATATAAGCTCTATTCCGTTATATAAATCAGGATTTTCTTTTTTTGCCGCATTAAGAGCGTCAAGAAATGCCTGATAACGGACATAATAATCCTCGCCCTCATTTTCATTTCCTATACAGATATATTTTAGTTCAAAAGGAGCATCATGACCCAATGCGACTCTTACCTTGCCCCAAGCTGTTGAAGCATCACCGCGGCAAAATTCAACAAGGTCAAGCATATCTTGAATATATGATTTAAACAAATCAGTATCCATATCGACAGGACCCTTGCCTCTCATCTGGCAATAAAGACCGCAGTTGAGAACAGGAACGCCGACTGCGCCGATATCCTCTGCAAGCTGAAAATACTCATAAAATCCCAAGCCGTAGGACATAAAGCTCGGCCATGGGTCATCTGTTGCGGCAGTATCGGTCCAAAGGTTTATTCCCTGCTTTCTTGCCGCCACATCGCCGTATGTTCCGTTAAATTCAAGAGGCATGCCGTCACTTCCCGTACCTACGGAATCCTTCCAGCTGTATGCAGTATCTTCATCATATCCTTCTATTACACAACCGCCCGGAAAGCGCAAAAATTTCGGTTGCATTTGCTCAAGCATGGTTGCAAGGTCGTTTCTCAAGCCGTTTTCCCTGCCCTTGTATGTATCTTCCGGGAAAAGAGAAATCATATCAAATGCTGCTAAACCGTTGTCTATAAGCACCTGAAGCGTTACACCTTCAGACGCATCAATTTCAGAGGTAAAGGAAAGCGAATATTTTTCCCATTTATCAGTAATGCTGTCAATCTGCGCCTGCGCGGCTATGACTTCTTCCTTCTCCGTTTTTACAACAATTTGAACAGTTACGGAAGATGTATAGCCCTCCAAGCCTTTTGCATACAATGAAAAATTATATTTCTCATCTTTTTTTACCGACAGTCCGTCAAGAAATCCAACATTTTCAATACCTGCCTTTTCTCCGGTGCTGTTTGAGAGTACAAGATAATTTGTATTGTTTTCGTTAAGGCAGTTTTTTGTATCGTTAATCTTAACATCGGCCTTTGCACCGCCGACCGTATTCCAGCCGTAAAGCTGATCATTCTCGGCAAGCTCGGTAAATTCAAAGGAACGGTTAACTATTTTTTCTGCATAAAGTCCGCCGTCTGCCGCAAAATTAATATCCTCAAAGAATATACCGAACAGCAAATCGCTTATATCATGTATCTCATCAGACGCATCAATATTAAGGCTGTAATCTGCTTCTTCGGCATTATACTCTTTAACGGTGTTGACATTTGATTTTTTTGGATTGAAGCTGCAAGCGCTCAAAAAAACTACCGAAAATGCAAGAAACACCGCAAGCGCTGCCTTACATTTTGATACCGAAAAATATTTCATAATATACCCCTTTCAAAACATATACAATTCTTATATAATATATTAACATTAAACTGCTGTTATTGTCAATTAAAACAAAAATGCTATTAAAATCCTGATTGCTATATATGTGCCCGCTTAATGATATATTCAAGATGCTTTGATTAACCTCAATATACCTTAACGGCTTTCTTTTTTCTTTTCACGAAAGCTTTTTGAATAATACTTTTTAAGAAGCCTCTGCGTCTGCCTTTCGCAGACGCCTATCCTGTCTGCAAGCTCGGTTAATGTTAAATCGGGAGTATACAAAAAAGCCTGCTCAATAATAACAAAGCGCCTGTCGTTGAGCCCCTCGGCAGAAATATTTTCATCAAAGGTATCAGGCAGAAGAAGCCTTGTTATATCCGTTAAAAGCTTCATTGAAAGTCCGCTTACAGCGCTTTTGTAATCCGTTTTTCTGCTTTTAAATTCAGTCAATATCTCCTGCGGTAAAATCACATCAAATCCCCTGTAAAAGCAAAAGTGATTTGCAAGAAATGTTGATGAAATTGCATTTGCCTTATCCGTATTAACAGCCTGAAGCATAATAAAAACATCCTTAACGGGATTGCTTTTATCGGCGTTTTGAGCGTGATAAACATTTTCACCGGTAATAAAAAAATCGCCTGCTTTAAGCTCGTACCTTTTTGTATCGGTAATAAGCTCTCCCTTTCCGTCTGTAATAAAATGAAGCTCGTAGCTGTTTTTGGCGTGAGCGTGCCTGGGGATATCCTCGCCGAGGGGGCCTCCTCCTATATCCGTAATATCAAATAAAACATTATTCCAAGTAAAATTTATCATAAAACCACCAAGCCGATACTACCATAAACACGACATTTTTTCAATTACAATGTCGTATTTTATGATAATTTATATGCTATAATTTTTTCGAGGTGGTTATATGAATAAATCTATTAAAAAAGCGCTTTGCATAGGCTTGTGCGGAGCATTTGTTTTTTCTTTATCCGCATGCAGCTCAAAAGTTCAAAGCTCTGAAATAGAAAAGCTTTTTACTGATTTAAGTAAAATTTCATACAGCGAAAAATATACCGAGCTGTCAGCCGTAAAAAAGAACAGTACAAAAAAGTGGCGTGAGGGTATGGTGTCGGGTAACGGTCTACAGGGCTTTATTGAAAGCGGCTCGCCGTATTCGGACACCTTCATTTTTCAGAATATGCACTTTATTATGCCTAATCAGAATGTGCGTTATTGCCCTGAAACCTTTGACGAGCTTGAAGCTGTTAAGCAGTCTATCGTTAAGGGCGAGGATATAACGGACAATGCAAGCTATGACGATGTTTACCGCTTTCACCCGGGCGCTCAGTTAAGGATTGACATTGAGGGAAAGGGCGCGTCAAATTATGTACGCTATACAGATTATGAAACCTCACAGGTTGGAGTTCATTACGAAAGCAATGAGGGCATATGGGAAAGAAAATCCTTCACCTCAATGGCAGACGGTGCTGTAATTACACAAATCAATTCATCCGATACAGGCGAAAGGATTAACGCTATGCTTTCAATTGATGATATTTCAACCCTTGCAAATTTCGGTGACAGCGACGAGGTTAATTTGAAATATAAAAAGCTCGTAAGTGACAGTGCCGACTCGATTGCTCTTGTCGCTCACTACCCTGATTATGAAAACAGCGAGCTTAAAAACGGCGGATATGCAACGCTTACATATGTAATAACAATCGGCGGTACGAAAGAAAAACTTACACTTGACAAAAGCACTGATGAAGCGCAGTTTTATGGCGAAAATAACGGTATCAAAATAACCGATGCAGAGTCGGTATATCTGATTACGATTTCCGACCGTACCTATGATATGGGAGCATATGAAGATTTTGAAAATCAGGACAGTTATGCTTTAACAAATCAGCTCTATTTGCAGTCAAAGGCAGTTGCAGATAAGTATTCCTCTGACGGCGCTTTTGACTATAGCAAAGCGCTTGAAAATCATCTTGCCGTATATCAGCCTCAATTTGACGCAGTTACATTAACGATTGGTGATAACAATACCGAATCAAACGAAAATCTTTTAAAATCTCAAAAGGGCGACAATGAAATTAATTCGGCACTTGCGCAGAGAACATATTATGCAGGCAGATACGCCTACCTTTGCTGCAGCGGTTATTCAACAAGCCGTCTTTACGGTATGTGGACAGGCGAATGGAACACAGGCTGGGGAAGTAAATACACGATGGACGCAAATGTTAATTTGCAGACCTCATCAATGAACACTTCAAATATGAGCTCAACCCCTGTCGGCTACGCATATTTTATTCTCCGTCAGCTTCCCGACTGGGAGGAAAACGCATACGCAACTCACGGCTTTACAGACGCAATACAGGCTCCTGTAAATACCGACGGTGACAAGGCTGTTATAACCGAAACCTGCTATCCTTATCCTTTCAGATATTGGAACGCAGGCACCTCTTGGATGATTCAGCCGCTTTATGAAGCCCTGCAATGCTACGGAAACATAAATATTCCGTTGAGCGACGAATTCGACCTTAACGCACTTAAATCTGTTCTTTCGACAACTGAAAAGGATTTGACAGATAATGACATTAAAGAAATAACCGACAGAGGATATTTAAGGCTTCGTGAGGATATCCTGCTTCCTCTGCTTATAAAATCTGCAAACTATTGGGAGCAGCTTATGACTGAAGAATACTATACCGACGAAAACGGCGGTATTCACTATGAGCAGGGCAAAGCTTCTCTTAACGAGGGTGAAAGCTACTGTATTCTTCCGAGCTATTCACCGGAAAACAATCCGTCGAATTATCCAAGTCCGTCCGACGCAAACTGCGCAATAGATATAGCGGCGTGCAGAGATAATCTCAATATGCTGATTGACGTTATGACAGCGGTAAATCCCGATTCCGACACCGCAAAATGGCAAAATATGCTTGATAATCTGCCTCCTTATCTTTATGATGAAACAGGCGCACTCAAGGAATGGGCAACAACCGCCTTTGAGGAAAACAATGAGCACAGGCATTTAAGTCACCTTTACTGCGTATGGCCGCTGTTTGAAACACAGGATAATGAAGAGCTGGCAAATGCGTGCGAGCAGGCAATTGAAAACCGTGAAAGCGAAAACGAAGCAAGCCACGCTCTTGTTCACCGCTCTCTTATCGCGGCAAGATTAAAGGACAGAGAAAGCCTTACAGACGCTTTAACAAAGCTGATGAATCACAAAATCCGTTACGATTCACTTATGACAAATCACGATTATGACCAAGGAAGCTGTTACTGCACTGATTTTGCAATAGGCTATCTCGGAATTATAAATGAAAGTCTTGTTTACTCAAACACGGGCGAAATTGAGGCCCTTCCTGCTCTTCCAAGCACAGGCTTTGACAAGGGCACGGTAACGGGAATAAAAGCACGCACGCAGGCAACTGTTGACTCCCTTGAATGGGATATTCAATCAGGTACCGCAACAGTAAAAATTACTTCTGATATTGACCAAACGATAAATGTATCCTGCGGTTTATCAAATGATAAGCAGGAGTTAAATTTCAAAGCAAACGAAACGAAATCAGTCACCTTTAAATTAGATAAATAAAGCATATCAAAAGATAATTCACTTTATAATCAAGTGCAAAAAGGCAGGGAAAATCCTTGTCTTTTTGTTTTTTACCAATCCTTTATTTCTTCTAACCTTATAAATCCAGACTGCCTTGACTTTTAATTGGGCATATGGTAG
>JBJEPL010000005.1:0-8505 GCA_051881215.1 Eubacterium sp.
GAAAAAATCGGATACCGCGCCGCCGAGAATATTAATCTCGCTGTTACTTACAAGCAGATAATTAATAAGCGCTCTTATAACGGCGGAAAATGCAAAAGGCATAATTGTCTGCTTTGAATATCCGAGAGACTGCACGCAGAAAACGGATGTTGAAGCCGCCGCGCACGGAAGAGAGGTAATACCGAATAGATATAATAGCTTTGCGCCGCCGTCAACAATATCGCTGTTACCGCCGCTGTAAAACAGTGAAAGAATATCTCTTGAAAAAAGAGCTAAAAAAGCCCCTCCCCCGACAGCAAGAATAATTGTATATTTAAAAATACTCGTTAAAAGCGATGAAAAACGCTGTGAGCCGCTTTCATACGCAGAGCTTACGGCAGGCACGGCAGTAACTCCGAGCGCCATTGCCATTGACGGAATAAGGCTTTTGAAATCGCTGACTGCGGAATATATGCCGAAAGCATATGTATAGACATCGTCACCTGCGGCAGGATACTGCTTTAAAAGCATTGCGCTGTCACAAAGAGAGAGGCAATACTGAAGGCTTGACGATGAGGTGAAATTGGCGATGCTTTGGATAATTGTTGCTCCCACAAGAGGAGTACTGAAAGCAACCAATTCCCTAAACGCCGATTTGGTGTCGGCTTTGCCGGGAGGATATGAATTATATCTGCATTTTGTATATATGCTGACATATATCCAGCTTGCAATGCTTCCCAGGGTAACACCGAGCATTGCGCACGCAGAGGTAAGAGGATAAATTGCCGCCAATGCCTCGGCCTCATTCTCCATTCTCATACCTAAAACGGTTGAGCTTTCAAGATAAAAGCCATATAGAAGGCTCATTGAATATTTTGCAAAGAGCAGACCGAAAACGGTTTTAAACAACGCTTCAATAATCTGACTGACCGCGGTTGGCTTCATATCGAGATAGCCCTCTGCAAAAGCGCGGTGGCTTGCGGCAAGGCAGGAGAAAAACACTGACGGAGCAAGGGCAAAAATTGTGTATATGCTTTTAGGAGAGGAGGAAATAATTGAGGCATACGGCTTTGCAAAAATCAGCATAACCGAAAGTCCTGTAAAGCCGACAATAAAAAACAGCTTCTTTGACGCCTTGCGCAAGGCTTTGATTCTGACATAATCTGCTCGGGCGTCATATGTACTGACAAGCTTTGTAAGAGCAAGAGGAAAAGCGCCCATAGTTAAAGCGTGTATGGGCATACAAAGATTATAAGCCACCGAAAAATATCCTCTTCCCGTGGCGCCTATATATGAGGTTAAAGGAATTTTATAAACAGCGCTTATTGCCTTGATGACAAGCGTTGAAAGCAACAGGATAAACGCAGAAGTGATATATCTTTGCTTGATACTTTTTTTCAAAAAACCACCTGTAAAAAAATCAGGCAGTGCCAAAAAAGCACTGCCTTTAAAATTCTTTATATTATTCCTTTTTTACTTCTCGTTATTTTCTGTATTTTCAGTATTACAGCCGTCCTTTGCCTTTTTTGTAACATTGGCAACAGACTCGTTAAATGCCGCTTTTGCCGCCTCAATATCTTCGGTATAAACGGCAATTTTTTCACGAAGCTCGGCAATATGGTTGGCAATATCTTCGCATTCCTTTGCATCGACTTCTTCACCGGTATATACCGCATACTGAAGCCTGCCGAATTTTTCATAATACTTGGAAAGCTTCGCTTTAGCATCAAGGCACTCGACTCTTTTACGGCCGAGCTCAATTCTTTCTGCACTTTTTTTGCTCATTGTTTCGGCAACATCGCGTGTTTTATTAAGCATTTCCTCAAGCTTTGCACTGTTAAAAGGCTCATCCGTATTACTGAAAATATCGTTAAATTTAATTGGCATATTAAACACTCCTTTACATCATTATATTACAAAAAGTAAAATAATGCAATACAAGGCGTTCATTTATATTTATTCACTTAAAAATTCCGTTATTCCTTTTTTTCGGTTAAGTATTTCATCAAAATTATCAATATACTCATACGGGTACTTATAATTATATATTCGTTTGATTTTACCGGTATTCTGATTTTTCAATCTTATTACCGCTCCTGCGCCGACAGCCAAAACGCTGTGCGTTTCGTCCATCATATATACATTATAAAAGCAGTCCTTATTTTTCTTACACCAGCCGACATTTTCAAGATTTCCGAGTGATTTTGACTGACGGTACATATAGTAAGGATAATAGCCGTTTTTGCTTAAGGCTTCATTTGAGTAATCCACCATTTGAGAAGTGACAAGGCGGTCTTTTAAATCAAAGACATCATCGCGTGTGACCATATATGCCGCTGATTTAAGCGCAAGAGTATGGACTGTTATTGAGTCAGCACCTAAGGCAATTGCCGTATCAACGCTGTTTTTAAATGAATCGAAATTATCCTCGGGCAAGCCTGCAATAAGGTCCATATTGATATTATCAAAGCCGCAGCCTCGTGCAAGCTCAAAAGCATCAAGCGTTTGCCGGGAAGTATGGTGTCTGCCTATTGCATTAAGAACTCTGTCGTTAAACGACTGCGGATTTATACTTATTCTGCTGACTCCGGCATTTTTCAAAGCAAAAAGCTTTTCTTTTGTAACGGTATCGGGTCTGCCTGCCTCAACTGTATATTCTCTTAACGATGATAAATCAAAATTCTTTTCAACGGCGGTTAGAAGCTTTGTAAGGTCCTCTGCGTCAAGGGTTGTAGGTGTACCTCCGCCTAAATATACTGTTTCGAGATGAAGATTGAGCTGCTTTGCTGTTTGGGCTGTTTTTTCAAGCTCTTTAACAAGCAAATCAACATACGGCTTTATAAGCCTTTTTGTTTTCTCAATTGAATGTGAAACAAACGAGCAGTATGAGCATCTTGTGGGGCAAAAAGGAATTGATATGTAAAGAGAAAAGGAATTTCCTTTTGAAAGCTTTATTATTTCGTTTTCATGCTTCATAACATCAACTGCGAGCTCGGTTTTTTCTTTTGTTACAAGAAATACGTTTTCAAAATAATCCTTTGCTCCCTGCTCTCCCAGTTCTTCACAAAAGCGGTGCATAAGCTTTGCAGGGCGAACGCCGAAGAGAATCCCCCACGGCGGTTTAAAGCCTGTAAGCTCTGACAGGGCATTATAAAGCAAAACGGACATAGCTGTTGCCATATCCTCATTGATTTTTACAGTATTGAATTTTTCGACGCTTCTGCCGTAGGCATCAGCCGAAACAAAAATCCTTTCACCGTCTTTTTTTGTTTCAACAACGATATCATCGTCACCCTCTGATTTAATCTTTTCAAAAGGGAAAAAGACGGTGCAGAGATTTTTCATATCATATTCAAAATCGTGGTTAATAACTTTTAAAATCATACATAAGTCCTATTTCATATAAGGATTATTTGCCCTTTCAAAATCGAGGCTTGAAGGTCTGTCGTGGCCGGGATAAACGGTAAAATCCCCGTCTAATGAAGCAATTTTCTTAAGGCTTTGAGAAATTTCAAGGGCAGACCCTCCGGGAAAATCGGTTCTTCCGCACGAGCAGAAAAAGAGAGTATCGCCTGTGAATATCTTGTTGTCGCAGATATAGCAGACTCCGCCTTTTGTATGCCCCGGTGTTGCCATAACGCTGATTTTACTTTCACCTAAAAATAATTCATCGCCGTCTGCAACGATAATATCGGCTGATGTTTTATTCTGCGCCGCATTGCAAAAAACAGCAAGGCTTTTTCTTGATGAGGAGAGCATAGGCTCGTCAGGCTTGCTTATTACAACCTTGGCGCCTGTCAATTCCTTTACGGCCTTTACTCCGCCGATATGGTCAAAATGACCGTGTGTTAAAAGTATATACGATAATTCGGCTCCGTCAATAAAGCGCCTCATTTTTTCGCTGTCTTCCGTGCAGTCGACAAGGGCACTCAAGCCGCTTTTTTCGTCTGTGATAAGATAGCAGTTATTTTGCAGGCTGCCGAAAACAGCATTTTTAACAATCAACATTATTTCAGTTCCTTACTGTCAAGAATAATTGTAACAGGTCCGTCATTTAAAAGGCCGACCTTCATATCCGCCCCGAAAATTCCTGTTTTAACCTCTCTGACGCCCGATTTTTTAAGCTCATCAACAAAATATTCATATAACATATTTGCTTCATCAGGAGGAGCAGAGGGGGTAAAGCTCGGTCTTCTTCCGTGCGAGCAATCGGCGCACAGGGTAAACTGAGAAACAACAAGCATTTCTCCGTCAATATCAAGGCAGGATAAATTCATTTTTTCATTTTCGTCTTCAAATATACGAAGCACGGGAATTTTTTTTACAAGCTTATCGGCATCTGCTTTTGTATCGCCGTTCATAACGCCAAGCAGGATTAAAAAGCCCTGTGATATTGAGCTGATTTTTTCGCCGTCAACTGTTACATCGGCATTTTTAACTCGCTGAATTACCGCTTTCATTAATTTGCACTTCTTTCAATATGATATACGCCGTCAATCTTTTTAAGCATTTTTGACACGGAATCAAGATGCTCCTTTGAATTGACCGAAATAGTCATTGTTGTAAGGCAATTACCGTCATTAATCGGTCGGGCATTGATAGAAAAAATCTTTATATGCGAATTTGCCATTTTTGTTGTGATATCAAGAACAAGACCGTCACGGTCAATAGCATACACATCAATTGTTGACCTTGCCTCTACCTGAACCTTATCGTCCCAATGAGCCTTTACCCAGCGTTCAGGCTCAGGCGACTGGCTTATATCCGACGGAACATTCACGCAATCACGCCTGTGAATTGTAAGTCCCGTACCTCGGTTAATAAAGCCTATAATTTCTTCGCCCGGTATCGGAGCGCAGCATTTTGCCATTTTGATAAGGCAGTTATCTATACCCTCAACAACAACGCCTCCGCTACTGCTCTTTGGCGCCTGCCTTTTTTCTGCAATATCGGCAGGTTTAGCTTGAATAGGCTCCTTAGGCTTCCAGTTTCGGTTATACTCGTCCTTTATACCCGGCATCATTCTTGTAATCTGAAGTCCGCCGTATCCGACAGCGGCATAAAAATCGTCAAGAGTTGCGCAATGCTGCTTTTCGGCAATTTTATTTAAAAAATCCTCATACGCATCGGGTTCAAGGCGGATAAAGTTTCTTTTAAGCTCACGCTCAACCTCTGCCTTTCCCTGAACGATATTTTCTTCTCTTTTTTCCTTTTTAAACCACGAGCGGATTTTACTTCTTGCTTCGCCTGTAGTAACGATTTTAAGCCAGTCTCTGCTCGGGCCCTTACCCTGCTGATTTGATGTAAGGACCTCTATGATTTCGCCTGTTTTAACCTTATAGTCAAGGTTAACTATTTTGCCGTTAACCTTAGCTCCTATCATTTTATTTCCAACCGCAGAGTGAATTGCGTATGCAAAGTCGATTACGGTAGCGCCTTTAGGCAGAGATTTTACATCGCCTTTAGGAGTGAAAACATAAACCTCTTCAACAGATAAATCGCCTTTAATATTTGTAACAAGCTCCTCTGCGTTTTCGGATTCATTACCGGTTTCAAGCATACGGTGAATCCACTCAAGGCGGTCGTCGATATTATCCTTACCGCCCATACCGAGCTTGTATTTCCAATGGGCCGCGATACCGTATTCGGCAGTACGGTGCATATCCCAGGTACGAATCTGAACTTCAAACGGAATACCCGATTCGGAAAGCACGGTTGTATGAAGCGACTGATACATATTTGGCTTTGGCATTGATATATAATCCTTAAATCTGCCCGGAAGCGGCTTAAACATATCGTGAACAATACCCAAAGCATTGTAGCAGTCTATCATAGTATCAACAATAATTCTTACGGCATAAATATCAAAAATCTGCTCAAAATTCTTCCCCTTAATATAGACCTTTCTGAAAATGCCGTGAACCGATTTAACCCTTGAGGTAATCTGAACATTCTTCATTATAGGAGTTATTTTTCCGCTGATTTTTTCTGTAATATCCTTAAGAAAGCTCTCGCCCTGCTCCTTTTTCATGGAGAGGTTTTTCTCTATCTCCTTATAAGCAATAGGGTCAAGATAGTAAATTGCAAGGTCCTCAAGCTCTTCTTTAATAGGTCTGATACCTAAACGGTGAGCAATAGGCGCATAAATTTCAAGGGTTTCAAGGCTCTTTTCTCTTTGCTTGTATTCCGGCCAGAATTTTGCCGTACGCATATTATGAAGCCTGTCGCAGAGCTTGATGATGATAACCCTTACATCCTCGTTCATTGCCATAAACATTTTTCGGATATTCTCTGCCTGAACCTCTTCTCTTGTAGAAAGAGGAATTTGACCGAGCTTTGTTACGCCGTCAACAAGAAGCGCAACATCGGGACCGAACTCTTTTTTAATATAATCAATATTATATTCGGTATCTTCAACAACATCGTGAAGAAGCGCGCCAATAATACACTCGTTATCCATTCCGAGCTTAAAAAGTATTTTTGCAACTGCAACAGGGTGCATTATATAAGGCTCGCCCGAACGCCTGCGCTGATTTTTATGCGCATCACGGGCAAGCTTATAGGCTTTTTCTATTTTATCAACATCATACTGGGAGTTCTGTTTGACTTCTTCAAAAAAGTCATTGAAGCCGTCATCATAATCCTTTTCGTATACATCGCTCACTTTAGAGTCTTCCCTTCAATGCTTTGATTACGGTTGTATTTTCAAGGTTTGCCTTACCGCTGATTTGATTTACGGTAATCGTATCGTTTTTTGTTATCAGCCCTGCCTCGCAAAAGGCATCAAGAGCAAAGCACATCTGACCGTAGGTTATACCGTTAAGGCAGAAATATAAATCGTCAAGCGAATAATTCCAGCCTGAATTTTGTTTAATAAATCTGTATACAACGGAGCAAGCCTCTCTGTCGGGATACATGGCTGTTTTATTTTTTTCGCCAGCAATAAATAACTGATAATCGGATTTTTCGGCAAAAAATCTTTCTTCGTCAATTGAGCTTTTATGAATGTCAACAGCGCGGATTGAAAGATAGTATCTGCCCTTGAAAAGATTTTTTGAAATTCTCACGGCAAAGTCGAGAGTATCGCCCTCTTTATAAGGAAAATCCTGCACCCTGACGCCGAATTGAACTATACGAAATGACTTGCCCTTTTTTTCTGCTTCAATACGAATATGCTTTCCGTCACCTATAGGGGTTACGGATTTGAGCTTCATATTATAAAGCCCGAAAAGAGGCTGTGAGTTATCGGCTCCGTACGGCTCAAGCGCAGTGAGATTATCGACTAAATCAGTTGTTAAATAAAACGGAGATATTTTACAATCAAGATTAAGCGTTTCAACAGGCATTACGGGATAATTATCTCTCGCATACTCATTTATACGCTTTCTGAATTCGTCAATATCACAGGCATTTATACCAAAGCCTGCCGCAAGCGGATGCCCTCCGAAATGCGTTGTTAAATCGGAGCAGGCGTTAATTGCTTCGTATATATTAAAGCCCTCTATGCTTCTTGCGGAAGCGGTGGCATTGCCTTCGTCATCAACACCTATAATTATTGACGGCTTTGAATAGGCTTCAACAACATGAGAAGCCGCAATACCTATAACGCCCTTATGATAATTTTTGCCTTCAATTACGATTACCCTGTCCTTCACAAGCGAGGGATTATTTTCAATCTGTAATCTTATATCGTCGGCAATATTTTCTTCAACCTCATGGCGGTGTGTATTTTCATCATTAAGCTGTTCAGCCTTAAAGCGTGCCTCCTCATAATCATCGCAAATAAGAAGCTCCAGAGCCTTATATGCGGTATCCATTCTGCCGGCGGCGTTAATCCTCGGGCAAAGCTGAAATGCAACATCTACCGCGCTCATATCGCTGTCTGAAGAGCCTGCAAAGCTTTTCAAAGCGGCAATGCCTATACGCGAATCCATATTTATGAGATTAAGCCCTGTTTTTACAAGGCCTCTGTTTTCATCTTTAAGAGGAACAATATCACCTATGGTTCCGATTGCGACAAGATCGGCATACTGCTCAAGCATATCCTCAACCTCTCCGTCATAAACGGCGCAGGCAAGCTTGAAGGCTACGCCAACTCCCGCAAAATCGCGGAATTTGATTTTATTATCCTCACGGTGAGGATTGATAACGGCGCAGGCTTTAGGCAACACATCGCCGAGCTGATGATGGTCTGTAACTATAAGCTCCATACCGAGAGAATAAATATATTCCGCCTCGTCAATTGAAGATATGCCGTTATCAACGGTAATAATGAGATCGGTCCCCTGCTCATTTATTTTATCTATTGCAGAGAAATTCATTCCGTAGCCGTCTGTTAAGCGGTTGGGAATGAAATATATAACATCTGCGCCAAGGCTTTCCATAAAGGTGAAAAGAAGAGCGGTAGCAGTTACTCCGTCGCAGTCGTAATCGCCGTAAATACAAATCTTTTCATTTTTATCAAGAGCCTCGTTAATTCTTTTAACGGCTTTATCCATATCCGTCAAAGAAAAAGGAGATGTGAAG
>JBJEPL010000006.1:0-8501 GCA_051881215.1 Eubacterium sp.
GAAAACGGATTTTTAGGCCATTTGAAATCCTTTACAAAGCCGATTTGGATTGTAACGCCGATTAATATAATGGAGATTATTATAAAGCCGCTTTCTCTTTGTATGCGACTTTTCGGTAATATTATAGGCGCATTCATTATTATGGAGCTTTTAAAAGCAGTTGTTCCCATAGTTCTTCCGGTGGTATTCAGCCTGTATTTTGATTTGTTTGACGGATTTTTACAGGCATATATATTTGTATTTCTGACCTCCTTGTATATTCAGGAGGCAATAGGTGAGGAGGAATCACCTTTGTTAAAGCAGAAACGAAAAAAACAGAAAAGCTTAAAGCTTAAAAAACAAAAAATATAATTAAAAGGAGAAATTATTATGTTAGCAATTGGTGCAGCTATCGCAGTATTAGTAGGTATCGGAGCAGGTATCGGTATCGGTATCGCAACAGGAAAGGCAGTTGAGGCTATTGCCCGTCAGCCTGAAGCAGCAGGCCAGATTCGTACAACACTTATTCTCGGTTGTGCTCTTGCAGAGGCAACTGCCGTTTACGGACTTGTTGCAACGCTTCTCATTATCCTTTTGGCAAAATAAGGATAAATTCTGTAAAATTCTTTCGTGAAAGGAAATACAGTTAATGTTAAAGTTTGACATAAATATCCTCTGGACTCTTATTAATCTTGTTGTCTTTTTTGTGCTTATGAGATTATTTCTTTTCAAGCCGATTAAGAGAACACTTGATAAGCGTAAAGAGCTGATAGAGAAACAATTTAAAGATGCCCAAGAGGCTAATGAGCAGGCTCTTGAATTAAAGCAGGAGTATGAGCAAAAGGTTCAGGGCGCCGCTGATGAGTCCGTGCGCATCATCAACGATGCAAAGGCAAACGCAATGACCGAGTATGATAAAATTATCGACAGAGCAAAGGACGACGCTGTTCAGATAAAGAACGACGCAAGAAAAGCGGCTCAACAGGAGTGCGAGAGCGTTCGCCGTTCTGCAAAGGAGGAAATTGCGGCTTTGGCTATGGAAGCGGCAGAAAAGGTTGTTGCAGCCAATGTCAGCGCTGATACGGACAGTGCTATTTTTGATGAATTTTTAAATGAAAGCAGTGAAAAATAATGAATCATAATTTAAATGATTATTTAGATACACTGTTTTCCTTTGAAATCAGTGTATCGGATTTAGAAAAGGCAAAAAAGATTTTAGATACTTCGGATGAGCTTGTTCAGATTTTAAACAGCCCTGCTGTTCAGTTGAATGAAAAGAAAAATGTTGTAGACGAGCTTTTTTCACCCGCGTTGAAAAATTTTATGTATACTGTCGCAGAAAACAACGATGCAGACTGCGTCGGAGATATTTTAAGCGGATATGTTGAGGCAATTGATAAAAAGAACAAAACAGCCAATGCAACCGTATATTGCGTTAACGAGCCTAATGAGCAACAGCTCAAGGGCTTTGAAGAATTTGTCTGCAGGGAAGAAAATGCAGGCAGCGCAAAAATAAAGATAGTTAAAGACGAAAGTCTTGTCGGCGGATTTATTATTCAAATAGGCAACAAGCAGTTTGACCGAAGCTTAAAAAGCAAAATAAGCAGTATTAAGCAAAAAATTCTTGACGACGCAAAGAAATCGGATGCCGTCGGAAAGGACGAGATTATCTCCCTGCTCAGAAGCAAAATCAAGGAATACGATTTTGAAATTCAGGGCGAGGAAATAGGAACTGTTATAAGCGTAGGCGACGGAGTTGCAAATATATACGGTATTGACCATGCCATGTACGGTGAAATAGTCGTTTTTGAAAACGGTATCAAGGGCATGGTTCAGGATATTAAAGCAAACCGTATCGGTGTAATCCTTTTCGGCAGTGATGTCGAAATTCAGGAGGGCACAAAGGTAAGAAGAACGCATAAAAAGGCAGGAATTCCTGTAGGCGAGGAGTTTATCGGCAGAATTGTCAATTCCCTCGGAGAGCCTATCGACGGTAAGGGCGATATAAAGGCTGATGATTACAGACCCGTTGAGCAGAGCGCTCCTTCAATTGTTGACAGAAAGAGCGTTGATACTCCGCTTGCAACCGGTATACTTTCAATTGACTCAATGTTTCCTATCGGAAGGGGTCAGAGAGAGCTTATTATCGGCGACAGGCAGACAGGTAAAACCTCCATTGCGCTTGATACTATTATCAACCAAAAGGGCAAGGATGTTATTTGTATCTATAATGCTATCGGCCAAAAGGCGTCAAGCGTTGCAAAGCTCGTAAATACGCTTGAAAAAAGCGGTGCAATGGAATACACAATCGTCGTATGCTCAACGGCTTCGGAGCCTGCTTCACTGCAGTATATTTCTCCGTATTCCGCAACAGCTCTTGCAGAATACTTTATGTATCAGGGCAAGGACTGCCTTATAGTTTATGACGATTTGAGCAAGCATGCCGTTGCTTATCGTGCGCTTTCTCTTTTGCTTGAAAGAAGCCCCGGCCGTGAGGCTTATCCGGGCGATGTATTCTATCTTCATTCCCGTTTGCTTGAACGCTCAAGCCATCTTTGTGATGAGCTTGGAGGCGGTTCAATTACTGCCTTGCCTATTATTGAAACGCAGGCAGGCGATGTATCTGCATATATCCCTACAAATGTTATTTCCATTACCGACGGACAGATTTTCCTTGAAAGCGATTTGTTTTTCAGCGGTATGCGTCCTGCCGTTAATGTAGGTCTTTCGGTTTCCCGTGTAGGCGGCGCCGCACAGACAAAGGCAATGAAAAAGGCAGCAGGCTCGTTGAGAATAGATTTGGCGCAGTACAGGGAAATGGAGGTATTTACCCAGTTTTCTTCCGATTTGGATGAAGAAACAAAGGCAGGTCTTGCTTACGGCAAAACACTTATGGAATTACTTAAGCAGCCTTTGGGAAATCCCCTGTCACTGTCTGCAATGGTAATTTCGCTTGTTGCCGCTACAAATAAAAAATTTGTCGGTGTTGATACAGACAGGGTTAAGCAGTTTCAGATGGGCTTAATAGATTTCATTAATGAAAATCATCCCGAGCTTGTAAAAACAATTGAAACTCAAAAGGTTCTTGCCGATGAAACAAAGGCAATGATTCTTTCGGCAGCAGATGAATTCATAAAAACTAATCAAGAGGGTAAATAATGGCTAACGCTCGTGAAATTCAAGCCAGAATGAAGTCAATAAAGGATACAATGAAAATCACCAATGCAATGTATATGATTTCGTCCTCAAAGCTTCAAAAGGCAAGAAGAGATTTAAAAAATACAGAGCCTTATTTTTATACAATTCAGGATGCTCTTGCGAAAATTTTGGAGCTTTCTCCCGATACGGGTAATATGTATTTCGATAAAAGAGAGTATTTACCTGCAAAGGAAAGAAAGCAGGGCTATATCGTTGTAACCGCCGATAAGGGAATGGCGGGTGCCTATAACCATAATGTTATTAAAATCGCAGAAAAAGAGGGCTTGTCCGATAATAAAAATATGCTTTTTATTGTCGGTCAGGTAGGCCGTAAATATTTTGAAAAAAAGAACATACCTATTGATATTGATTTCAAATATACGGCTCAAAACCCTAATATGAACAGAGCAAGAATAATCAGCGAAAAGGTTGTAGAGCTTTTTAAGCAGAAAAAGCTTGACGAAGTTTATATCGTCTTTACCAGAATGAAGAATTCTGTAACCTTTGATGCCGAAATAAAGCAGCTTCTTCCTCTTCGCAGAGATATAATGACCTTTTCCGGCAAGGAAAATCATTACGAAAGATGCACTTTTCTGCCGGATATTGATACTGTTTTTGAGCATATTGTTCCAAACTATGTTGCAGGCTTTGTTTACGGAGCGCTTGTTGAGTCATATTGTTCGGAGCATAATTCAAGAATGATGGCAATGCAGACGGCAACAGACGCGGCTAAGGATATGCTTAAAAATTTAAATATCCAGTTTAACCGGGCCCGTCAGGCTGCAATTACGCAGGAAATAACAGAGGTAATTGCAGGCTCAAAGGCACAGAAAAAGAAATCGGATTAGGAGGTGTCCTGAAATGAATAAGGGAAAAATTATTCAGGTAATGGGTCCTGTTATAGATGTAAAATTTGATGAACAGCTTCCGAAAATCAAGGACGCTCTTGAGGTAACGGTTGACGGTAAAAGGCTTGTTATGGAGGTAAGCCAGCACATAGGCAATAATTGCGTGCGCTGTATTATGCTTGCCGCTTCAGAGGGCCTTTGCCGTGATATGGAGGTTATTGCAACAGGCGACGCCATAAAGGTCCCTGTCGGCGAGAAAACCTTGGGCAGACTGTTTAATGTAATAGGTGAAACGATTGACGGAAAGGAAAGCCTTGAAAATGAAGAGCATTGGGCTATTCACCGTCAGCCGCCTTCATTTGAGGAGCAGTCGCCAAATGTTGAAATCCTTGAAACAGGCATTAAGGTTATTGACCTTCTCACCCCTTATGCAAAGGGCGGTAAGATAGGGCTTTTCGGCGGTGCAGGCGTAGGTAAAACGGTTCTTATTCAGGAGCTTATAACCAATGTCGCAACACAGCACGGCGGTTACTCAATCTTTACCGGAGTAGGTGAAAGAAGCCGTGAGGGCAACGACCTTTGGAACGAGATGGGCGAGTCGGGAGTTCTTCAAAAAACCGCACTTGTTTTCGGTCAGATGAATGAACCGCCGGGAGCAAGAATGCGTGTTGCCGAAACAGGACTTACAATGGCAGAGTATTTCCGTGATGTTGACCATCAGGATGTGCTTTTGTTTATAGATAATATTTTCAGATTTGTTCAGGCAGGCTCCGAAGTTTCTGCATTGCTCGGAAGAATGCCGTCGGCTGTTGGCTATCAGCCTACTCTTGCTACAGATGTGGGTGAGCTTCAGGAAAGAATTGCATCTACAAAGAACGGCTCAATTACTTCCGTTCAGGCTGTTTATGTTCCTGCCGACGACCTTACCGACCCTGCCCCTTCTACAACCTTTGCTCACCTTGACGCAACAACCGTTCTTTCAAGAAAAATAGTTGAAAAGGGAATATATCCTGCCGTTGATCCGCTTGAATCAAACTCAAGAATACTTGAAGCCGATGTTGTGGGTCAGGAGCACTATGATGTTGCCAGAAAGGTTCAGGAGTATTTACAGAAATATAAAGAGCTTCAGGATATAATTGCAATCCTCGGTATGGAAGAGCTTTCCGACGAGGATAAGATTACCGTATACCGTGCAAGAAAGATTGAAAAATTCCTTTCACAGCCTTTCCATGTTGCACAAGCCTTTACCGGTTTAAAAGGAATATATGTTCCCGTTAAGGAGTCAATCAGAGGCTTTAAGGCAATTGTTGACGGAGAGGTTGACGATATTCCGGAATCCTGCTTCTTCAATACAGGAACAATTGACGATGTGCTGAACAAGGCAAAAGAGCTTAAATAACAGGTGATTGTATGAGTACCTTTCAGTTGAAAATAATTTCATCAAGCAAAGTCTTTTTTGACGGCAATGCAAAGTATCTTGTTGTTCCGAGCGTTGACGGCGGATTAAAGGGCTTTCTTGCACATCATGAAAACTGCGTTTTTCCTATTGATATGGGAGAAATGAAAATTGTTGATGAGAATGACAATGTGATAAACGCCTTTGTCGGAAGCGGTTTTTTGGATTTTTTGGATAACTGCGCAACTCTCGTTTGTATTTCCGCCGAAAGACCGGAGGAAATCGACGCAAGGCGTGCCCGTGAAGCAAAGGAGAGGGCACAGGAGGAGCTTAGGCAAAAAATGTCACAGCTTGAATATCATCACTCACAGGCAAACCTTGCCCGTGCAATGGAGCGCCTTAAAGTTAAGGGCAGACACGAAATATAGATATAATAAACGGTCAGATGATTTATTTTTAATCACCTGACCGTTTGCTATTCAAAATCAATGTCATTTATTCTGCTTTCACCGTAAATTTTTATACCGTTATCATAAAGCAGCTGTGCCGTTATTCCGTTTCCTCTTGTCAGTTTGCCGGAAAAGCTTCCGTCATAAATGCTACCGAAGCCGCATGAGGGGCTTCTTTCCTTGAGTATTGCCGTCTGACATCCGGATTCCTCGGCAACATAAAGCGACTTTTCTGCACCGTCGTTGAATTTGTCTGTAAGGTCTGCTCCGTCTTTTGAGTAAACCCTTGAGCCTTTTATCTCACTCGGTACTCTCGGTATGGGCAACCCTGCCATACATTCAGGGCAAATCGGAATAAGCTTGTGCTTTTTGCCCAAAGCTATTACAGCTTCATTTTTGTTATTACCGCCGTTATATTTACAGTTTTCACCCAGTAAACAGGCGCTTACAAGTATTTTCATTTATTTTTCCTTCCTGCCAAAACAAATACTGCTATTACAAATATTATAAGAATAACGGAAAAAATCAGCGCAAGCGCTTTCCCTACTATCGGAATATGAGATGAAACGCCTATAAATAAAACAATGGCCGAAAAGCCGATTACAAACAGGCAGATAATCAAGGCTGTCTTTTTATTATTCATAATATCACCTTTTTCAGTATAACATATTTTGTTGTCAGTTGTCTATATTCACTAAAATTTAATGTGCTTTTTTTAGATTTGTGCATAATTAATCCAAACGGCAAAAATAAATATTAAAATTTGGTGTCAAAATGTAAAGAAATATTGCAAATTTTGTTGTTTGGTAATAATATATATACAAATTATTGTAGTTGGTATTTGTGTATGGATTTGCTTAAACAGAAAATTTTAGAAGAGGGCGAAGTCTACGAGGGTAATATCCTTAAGGTTGACGGCTTTCTCAATCACAGAATAGATATTCCTTTTATGAGAAATGTGGGTAAGGAATTTCACCGCCTTTATAAAAACGACGGCGTCAATAAAATTCTTACCATCGAGGCATCGGGAATTGCTATCGGCGCTCTTGTAGCGCAGGAGTTTGAATGTCCTCTTGTTTTCGCTAAAAAAACAAAAACGAAGAATATAGCCGGCGATGTCTATACATCAAAGGTTGAGTCGTTTACACACGGCACAACCTATGACATTATAGTCTCAAAGCGCTTTCTTGATGAAAATGACAGAGTTCTTATTGTTGATGATTTTCTTGCAGTCGGCAATGCTCTTAACGGCTTAATCCGTCTTGTTGAGGATAGTAAAGCAACGCTCGTAGGCTGCGGCGTAGCTATTGAGAAAGGCTTTCAGCACGGAGGGGACAAGCTTCGCGAGCAGGGGATTAGAGTTGAATCGCTTGCCATTGTTGAAAGTATGGATCACGAAACCGGAAAGATTTATTTCAGGGATTAACAGGTTATTCGGCATTTTTGCCTTATAATAAAAGAATTTTATTTAGTACGGAGGAAAAACAAATGAAACTCACAAAGAAAATTATTGCTGTTCTTCTTGCGGTTCTCTTTGTTGTTGCAGCTTTTGCAGGCTGTTCTTCAGCAACAAATGATGAAAGCCAAGACGAATCGGCAGCAGCAGATGTAAAAGTAGGCTTCATCTTCTTACATGATGAAAACTCAACCTACGACCTTAACTTCATCAATGCTGCTAACGATGCCTGCGCAGCTCTCGGCATCAGCGATGAAAACAAGATTTTCAAAACAGGTATTCCTGAAGGTCAGGAGTGCTATGATGCAGCTGTTGACCTTGCAGAGCAGGGCTGCGATATCATCTTCGCAGACAGCTTCGGCCATGAGGACTATATGATTGAGGCAGCTAAAGCATATCCTGATGTTCAGTTCTGCCACGCAACAGGTACAAAGGCTCATACAGAAGGCCTTCCTAACTACAACAATGCTTTTGCTTCTATCTATGAAGGCCGTTATCTTGCAGGTATTGCTGCAGGTATGAAGCTCAATGAGATGATTGAAGCAGGCGAATTTACAGCTGATGAAGCTAAAATCGGTTATGTAGGTGCTTTCACTTACGCTGAAGTTATTTCAGGTTATACATCATTCTTCCTCGGCGCTCGTTCAGTTTGCCCTACAGCAACTATGGAGGTTACCTTCACAGGCTCTTGGTATGACGAGGCTAAAGAGAAGGAAGGCGCAAACAAGCTTATCAACGACGGCTGTAAGCTTATCAGCCAGCACGCTGACTCAATGGGTGCTCCTACAGCATGCGAGGTTGCAGGTATTCCTAATGTTTCCTACAACGGAAGCACAGTAGCGGCTTGCCCTAACACATTCATCGTATCTTCAAGAATTGACTGGTCACCTTACTTCCAGTATGCAATCAAGGCTGTAATGGACGGCACAGATATTGACGACGATTGGACAGGTACACTTACAACAAATTCAGTTGTTCTTACAGAGGTTAACGAAGCAGCTGCAGCAGAAGGCACACAGGCAGCTATCGACGAAGCTAAAGCTAAGCTTGAATCAGGTGAGCTTCATGTATTTGATACTACAACATTTACTGTTGAAGGTAAGGCTCTTGATTCATATATGGCTGATGTTGATACAGATGCTGATTATACTGCTGATACAGAAGCAATTAATGAT
>JBJEPL010000007.1:0-8501 GCA_051881215.1 Eubacterium sp.
CCTCACAGCTTATTAAAAGAAAAAGAATTGACGGAATAATCAACAATTTCAACGCTTATTTAAAGGCATATGATAATAACTGCAGGCTCTATATTTTGGGAGACGGTGATGAAAGGGATAATCTTCAGGATCTTGTAAAGAACCTCGGCCTTGATAACAGTGTTATTTTTAAAGGCAGGCTTGCACACGAGGAATTGAAGGACTACCTTGCCTCGGCAAAAGCAATGCTTGTTAACACCGAAAAGGACAATAACATGGTGTCAATTGTGGAGGCAATCGCCTGCGGCACGCCTGTTATTACAACAACCGTGCCTTATAATGCGTCATATATAAAAGCGCATAAGCTCGGCATTGCAAAGGACTGCTGGAACGCCGATGATATGTATGCGGTTGCAAATGACATAAGCTACATAGATAACTGCATTGAATACAGAAAAACTCTTTCCTGCCAAAGCAAGGCGGACACATTTATTGATATAGCAAAAAAGCGCAGGCTCATCTGAAAGTGATATAAAAGGAGTGCAATAATTATGAATATTTTACTTTCATCATATAGCTGTAATCCTTTTCACGGCTCTGAAGACGGCATAGGCTGGCATTGGGTGCTTGAGTTGAGCAAAAATTTCAGCAAGCCTGATGATAAAATATATCTTGTAACTAAAAAATTTAACGAGGAAGATACACGAAAAGGAATTGAACAGGAAAAGCTTTCCAATGTTAAGCTTGTTATAGTAGATGTTCCCGAAAAGCTTAACTGGTTTAAAGAAAAGCACTCTGCCTTTCATCATATATACTACATAATGTGGCAAAGGGTTGCATATAACTGGGCAAAAAAATCCGGTATTAAGTTTGATATAATCCACCATATAACGATGGGAGATTTTCGCATACCGGGAAATATGTATAAATTCAAAGACGCTTATACGATTTTCGGTCCTGTCGGCGGAGGGCAGTCCACTCCAAAGGCACTAAAAGGATATGAAAAATATCCTGTTGTTGAAAAATTCAGGGAATTTGTTAATAAATCAAGAGCAATTTCACCTGCATATAAAAGTAAAATAAAAAAATTTGATGATGTTTATGCAATAAATAAGGAAACAGCCGAAATACTTTCAAAGGCTCTTAAAAGGCCTTGCAAAAAGATGTTTGAGCTGGCTGTTGCAGATGAATTCAGAAATCTTCAAATAGCACCGAAAGAAAAAGCAGACAAGGTAAGAATCGTATTTGTAGGCAGGCTGATAGAGAAAAAAGGTTTGATGCTTTTACTTGACGCAATTAAAAATCTGTCGCCTAAAACTCCCTTTGAATTAAAAATATACGGCTCGGGTCCTCTTGAAGAGAGGCTTTCAAGCCGCATAAAAGAGTATTCCCTTGAAAGCAAGGTTGAGCTCTGCGGAGCAATAGACCATTCTCTTGTTTCTCAGGCATATAAAGACGCAGATATTTTTGTTATGCCTTCATTAAGGGAAACAAGCGGAAATGTTATTATTGAGGCACTCGCCCATAAGGTTGCAATAGTGGCGCTTGATATGAGCATTTGCAGTGATTTAAAGGAATATAACTGCGGTGAATTTATCAATACAAATCAAGAAAAAGAAGATATCATTAAGGAATTTTCATCAAAGCTTGCTTTCTTAATTGATAATTATGACACCAGAATTGAGCTTGGAAATAACGGCTATAATTTCGTTAATACCAACCTCACCTGGGATGAGAAATTTAAAAAGGTTTACGGCAATATTTTATAAAGGATTTTATCATATGTTAAAGGAAATCGGGAAAAAAGTTCATACTGCGTTGCGTGATTTTTCCGACCGCAATGAGTCTTTTAATAAAGTATATCTTTTTTACAGAAGAGTTCAGTTTGCTTTCATAGGCGCAAATGTTAATGTTAAGCGCGCTATGAGAAAAAAAGGCATAGTTGACAAAAAATATGCAAAGCTTCTTGACTATAAAGATATTCACAAGGGCGAAAGATGCTTTATTATCGCAACGGGTCCTTCATTGACTATGGAGGATATTGAGAGCTTAAAGAATGAATATACAATCAGTATGAACTCTATCTGCAGGCTTTATGATCAAACCGACTGGCGCCCTACATACTACGCTATTCAGGATCATCATGTATTCAACAATATGCAGGATTTGTTAAGAAAGCACAAGGAAGTTCCTGTTTTCATCAGTGATAATGTGAAAAGAAAATACAAAAGAGAGCTTGAATGGATAGAATTTCCTACGGATACTATGTATCATTCATATGATATGAAAATAGGTAAATACCACGCAAAATTCAGCGACGATGCGTATGATATTGTATACGACGGATATTCAATTGCATATTCGTGCATTGAGCTTGCGGTTTATATGGGCTTTAAGGAAATATATCTTCTCGGCACCGACTGCACATATACAGGCGAAAAGGAGCATTTTATTGACTCCGGAGTTGAGGACAGGTCAAGAAAATTTGCTACGCCGAAGCTTATTGTAGGATATCAGGCTGCAAAGGAATATGCAGATTCACATAATATAAAAATTTATAACGCTACCCGCGGCGGAGTGCTTGAGGTTTTTCCGAGGGTAAATCTTGACGATGTATTAGCTGTACGCAAAGGAGAATAATAATGAAAACAGTAGCTATTGTTCCTATGAAATTAAATAACACCCGTCTGCCGCAGAAAAATACCAAGCCTTTTACAAACGGAAAACCGCTTTGCTATTACATACTTGATACTCTTCTTAAAATTGACGATATAGACGAGGTTTATGTTTATTGCAGCAATGAAGCAATCAAGGATTATATACCTACAGGCGTTAAATATTTAAAAAGAAGTACAAGCCTTGATACAGACACAACTAAAATGAACGAGGTTTTAAAGGCATTTGCAAAAGATGTTCCCGCCGATATTTATGTTATGACGCATACCACTGCTCCCTTCATATCAAAAGAAAGTATCGAAAAGGGTCTTGACGCGGTTATGAGCGGTATGAACGACTCATCGTTTGCTGCTAAAAAGGTTCAGGATTTCTTATGGAAGGACGGCAGGCCGTTCAACTATTCGCTTGAGAATATACCGAGGACGCAGGATTTACCGCCTCTTTATGAAGAAACAAGCGGCTTTTATATCTATGAAGCGTCTGTTATTAACGACCTCGGCAGACGAATAGGACAAACTCCATACATTGTTGAGGTTAATGAAATTGAGGCTGTTGACATTGATGAGAAAGAGGATTTTGAAATAGCCGACGCCATATATAACTATATGTTCAGAAAAGAGGAGTCAAATGAATAACTCACTTCAGTTATTCCGTGACAAAATATCTAACAACGAATGTGTATACGGAATATTTATGAAAACGGGGGACCCGATGTTTGTTGAAGCAGCCGGAATAGGCGGCTTTGACTATGTAATTCTCGACACGGAACACGGCCCCGTATCAATTGAAAATCAGCAAAACAATATCCGCGCTGCCGAAGCAAGAGGGACAGTTCCTATAATCAGGCTTCAGGACAGCGATGAAAACACTATCGGAAAGGCTCTCGATATCGGCGCATACGGAATACAGGTTCCGCAGATAAATTCAGCCGAGGAGGCAAAACGGGTAGTTAAATACGCTAAATTCTATCCTTACGGAATGAGGGGCGTGTGCCGTTTTGTAAGAGCTGCCGATTATTCAAATATGAACAGATACGACTATTTTGAAAGCTCAAAGGATTTACTGATAATTCTTCAGCTTGAGGGCGTTGAGGCAATTAAAAATCTTGACGAAATTCTTGATGTAGAGGGCGTTGATATATTATTTATCGGTCCGTATGATTTATCACAATCATTAGGAATTCCCGGACAGGTTAACAACCCTATTGTCGTTGAAGAAATGAAGAAAATAGTCGAAAAGGCTAAACAAAAAAACAAAACAATCGGTACCTTTGTCGATACACCCGAGGATCTCATAATGTGGCGCGAACTCGGACTTCAGTATTTAAGCTACTCGGTTGATATCGGATTATTTATGGATGCGTGCAGAAATATAAATGATTTCTTCAGGCGCAAATAAAACTTTTTTCAGGAGTATCCTTACCTAATGAATAATAAACTTACTTTTGCTTTATATCCGCGAGAGCTTTTATTCGCGTTTTTTATAATAATGCTTCCTGCAAGCCTTGTTGCTGAAATGACATACGGCATAACCTGGGCGGCATATACCGATGAGGTTCTTTGCATTATATGCGGACTTTATATCGTATATTGTTCCTTTAAACGAGGTATTAAAGGAACGGACTTATCCCTTTTAACAGTGCTATTTATACTGACTGTTTGGGGGCTTTTGAGTAACGGTATATCAAAGGTTATAACAAACTTGTTTCCGGTTATGGTTGACGTTGTCTGCCTTTTAAAAATGTTTTTTGCATTTCTTATTTATAAGCAGGTTGCCGCTGCTGACAGGAAAATGCTCATTATTAAATATCTTTTACCTTTGGCAAAGCTTATTGTAGGCATCGGCGCTATATGCGGAACCTTAAGCCTTTTTGTTGATATCGGCATGGCAGGTGAAAGAAGATACGGTATTCCGTCCTTCTCATTTGTTTTCAGAAACGAGGGAAGATACGGTTATATTGTTGCCTGCTGCCTTTTGGTTATTTTAATAGCCGAAAAAAGAGGCGATAAAAGAAAAATTTATGAATTTCTTGCCATAATGAATATGGTATATACAACAAAGGGCGTTGTATATGTTGTAATTGCGTGCTATATCATTCTTGTTGTAATGTGGAAGAAAAGCACAAAATTATCAGTACAAAATATTATCTTTTTAGCTATCGGCGGAACCGCCGTATCAATTCTGCAAATTAACACATATATAAGAGATCAGGACTCCCCTCGTATGAGGCTTATAAGGTATGGCTTTAAAACAGCCAATTCATATTTTCCGTTCGGTTCGGGCTTTTCAACCTACGGCTCGGATATGGCGGCAAAGAACTACTCAAAGCTTTATGATTTGTATGGATTCAGTGAATTCTTCGGGCTTTCAAGAGATATAGGCTTCGGTCTTAACGACTGCTATCTCGGAATGCTTTTAGGTCAGTTCGGATATATAGGAACCTTTATGTTTGTTATACTTCTTGTTATGGTCTTTCTTCCTATAAACAAGGTTGATTTGGGAAGAAGAGTTAAGGCGTTAACAATGGCAATATTCATTGGTTTGGTTATAAGCGGTATCGGTACAGCTATTATTAAATCAAGTATCGGTGTATTCGTTTTCGCATTTCTCGGTCTTATGTGCGGTTATTCGGGTCACGGCCTTATTACTGCCGACAATGATCCGAAGAACAATAATCCGAATCAGAAACGAACCAAAATTGTTATTAAGGGAATTTAAGATGATACCAAAAACAATACATTACTGCTGGTTCGGCGGAAATAAAAAAAGTCCGCTGATTGAAAAATGTATAAGAAGCTGGAAGGCTATCTGCCCCGAATATGAAATAATTGAATGGAATGAAAATAATTTTGATATCAACATATGCTCATATGTTAAAGAAGCATACGAAAACAAAAAATGGGCATATGTATCGGATTATGCGAGGTTTTATATTCTTAACAAATTCGGCGGAATTTATCTTGACACGGATGTTGAATTACTAAAGCCTATTGATGATTTGATTTCAAAGGGAGCATTTGCAGGCTTTTCAAGCAACAGTATTGTTGCAACGGGTCTGATACTTGCCTGCGAGCAGGGCAATTGGTTTTGCAAAGAGGTTCTTGCCTCATATGATAATCAGCATTTTATTGACGACGACCCGTCAAAAATTCTTGCTATCGGAAGAAGAGTAACCGCTCTTCTTGTTGAGCACGGGTTAAAATTAGACGGAACACAGCAGGTTATCGACGGTATGACGATATACCCAAAATCTTATTTTAATCCCACCGACGGTGATGTCAGAGCAAAGGTTGATGAACGGGCATATTCCATTCATCACTATGCGGCAACCTGGTTTCCAAAGGGAAAAAGAATAACAAATACAATAAGGCGGTTTATCGGAACAAAGAATATGGAAAAGTATTATAAGCTCAAGTCAAGGCTGACAGGAAAATAATACTGTTCAATACCTATGGAAAAAATACTTCACACGCTTTATATAAATATTTTATACTATTTAAGAAATTATCTTCTGATACCGTTTTTCGCCGCACTGCTCATAGCGGCAGCAGCATTATTTATCAGCTTTAAAAAGGATAAGAGCTCCGTAAGGTTAGATGTTTATATACGCAATAATTTAATAAATAAAAACTATTTTGCGCGGTTTCTTCTTTGCTTTTATTTGATGATTGATATTCAGTCAACTGTAATAAGCCGCTTTGATAATCCGAAGCAAAATCCCCTTTCGGATATATGGGGTGGATGGCTTGCCGAAGAAACCTTATATTTCTACGACCTTTCCCCTCTTTGGAATATTGTTTTATTTCTACCGATGTGTTTTGCCATGGCTTATTATGCCAAAACGGTAAAGGGAAAATCATTCGGCAATAAAGCGCTTTTGCTTTGCTCTATGCTATACAGCTTTTGCGCCTCGCTTTTTATAGAGGTTATGCAGCTTGTGTTTTGCGTAGGAACAATTCAATTTTCCGATATATTCTATAACACTCTCGGAGGTCTGTTGGGCGCTGTTATATTTATAATTTTAAGAAAATTTAAAGGACGCACAAAAAAGAGCTTTCACGAAAATAAATCGTGAAAGCTCTTTGGCTTTTATATAATCATAATTTTAGCAATTAATACTCGCTTATTATTTCAAAATTTTGGGATTTCAAAACTTCCAATAAATCATTATTTGTTTTTATCGGTTTGTCGGTTATTATTCCTCCGCGGGCAAGATTTTTTACAGTATGAAAATCAGAGCCTGACACAATAAGCTTATTCTCTTCTTTTGCCCACTGATATGCTTTATCATTCAATTCCTTTTCCGTTTTGCCGTTATAAATCTCAACACCGTCGATATAATCGGGATTACACCTGCGTATGCCCACTCTAAACGGATGCGCCTGAAAAACAAGAAATCCGTTTTCCTCGCAAAACCGTTTAACCTCCTTTTCCCAAACATTGAGAAGATTTCCGGCATTATATAAGAATTCCTCGGTTATTCCGTAAATCAAATAGTCATTGGCTGTAAAATAATGCCTTAATTCAACGCCCAAAAGCACGGTAAAATCGCTTCCTGCCGCTTTTTTCATCCTCCTATAGCCCTCAAGATAAAAATCCATCTCCTTTTGAGGACAGGCAAGCCTTAACGGCTTAAAGGTCATTGGGCTGTAGTGGTCCGTTACAACAATTCCGCTGTAGCCCTTTTCTTTATAAAGCTTTACAATTTCTTCAGGCTCTACTCTGCCGCAACGGGATACGCAACCCGTATGGCAATGCAATTCATACTTATATCTCATAAAAAGAGCATACCACAAACAGAGCCAGTTATCAATAATTTTTATTTAACTTGACAAAGCCATAATACATAGATATAATATGTATAGATTAACTATGTATAGGAGGTATAAAAATATGAAATTCAGCAGGGAGCTTATGAAAGGGAGCACGCCGACGCTCGTGCTATCCGTAATAAAAAACGAGGATATGTATGGCTATAAAATAGTTAAAGAGCTTGAAAAAAGAAGCGATAATGTTTTTTCTTTAAAAGAGGGCACGCTCTACCCTATTCTTCACTCGCTTGAAGACAACAGCCTTGTTGAAAGCTATTGGGAGGAATTTGACGGAAGAAAAAGAAAATATTATCACATAACAAAAAAAGGCTTAAAGCAATTGGCAGAAAAGAAAAAAGAATTTGAAGAATACTCTGCATCTGTAAATAAAGTATTGAATTTTGCGTGACTGATATGAAAAAGAAAGAATATATTAATTCCGTTTTAAACAAAATATCAAACCTCAGGGAGCGAAAAATGCTTGAAGCGGAGCTTGACGACCATATTGAAGAAAACAACAGCCTTTTTCAAAATGAAGGCTTTGACAATGAAATCGCTCAGGAAATGGCTGTTAACGCTATGGGAGAAATCGAGCCTGTTGCAGAGCAGCTTGAAAAGATACATAATTCCGATACCGCATGGCTATTAAAAGACATTATAACAGGAATTGCTTTAACCGCTTTTTACATTCTTATATTTTTATTCTTTAACACATTTCTCGGCGGTAAATGCCTAACTGCCTTCGCCGGTATGAAGCTTTGCATTTTAATTGTTCTGTCACTTACTCTAATACATTTGGGATATAAACGAAAAAGTATATTTATAGGCTTCTGCTCACTTGCAGTGAGTTTATTGTCATTTATCAATATTATCACAGCCGCCGTTTCTTTTTCCGAAGCCTTTGACGGTATACCGTTTTATATATGCTTTTCAGGAGCAGTAATTCTTATACTCTTTTCAACAGTTGCTTCAATTTTTTCAATTCAATACAATCACAAGGTTAATAATCTAAAAAACAGTAAAAAGGATTTTAAG
>JBJEPL010000008.1:0-8491 GCA_051881215.1 Eubacterium sp.
GTGATAATCTTGTTATCAAAGACGAGCTTGGCAGGCAGAGAATATTCAGAGGAATAAATATCTGCCTTAAAAATGACATGGCAGTTTCAAAATTTGATCATTTTTATAACAATGCCAAAAGAATTGAAAGCATGCAAAAAATCGGGGTTAACATTATCCGCCTCGGAATTACCTGGAGCGGCATTGAGCCGAGCGAGAGTCAATTCAATGACAGGCTCATTTTGCAGCTTAAGGATTTTGTTAAAAAATGCGGTAAAGCCGGTATTTATGTTTTGCTTGATATGCACCAGGATTTATTTTCACACCGTTTTCACGGTGACGGCGCTCCCGAATGGGCAATAGATAAATCCATAAAGGGCAAAAGACCTTTTGCCATCTGGGCAGAGGGATATTTCTATATGGACTCGGTTCAAAAAGCATTTAACGATTTTTGGAGCAACAAAGACGGCATACAGGACAAATTTATAAAAGCGTGGCAATACTTTTCAAAGCAATTTGAGGATTGCGACAATATCATAGGTTTGGATTATTTCAACGAGCCTTATATTGATAAAAACGGAAGAAAGGTATTTTTAACTCTTGTTGAAGGCATATGTAAAATCGCATTCAATAAGGCACCCGATTTTGAAAAATATTTCACTGACAAAAGTGATAAAACGGCTTTTGCCTTAACTGTAATTAAAATCGTAAGTCTAATTAAAAATAAGAAAAATTTAAAGCATCTTCTTAAAGTAATGGACAGCCGTGAAAATTTCGGCAAGGCTGTTGAGGGATTGGAAAAATACACAAAGCCTTTTAATGAAAGCGATTATCAGAAATTCTTTGACAAAATAAGCGACTGCACGGATATTAACGGAGCCTTCAAATTTTTTGAGCATAATTACTACTCAAATCTCGGAATACCGTTTGAAATAAAGACTAAAGATAATTATATTTATTCACCCCATGCTTATGATATTTTTATCGACTCGCCTTTATACAATAACTATTCAAGCGATGAAAGAATACATTTTATTATCGAGAGCATAAGGAAAAATCAGCTTAAGATGAATGTTCCCGTAGTTTTCGGCGAATGGGGCGGCGGCGCTCCAAACGGCACTAAATGGATTGAGCACATTGACTATATAATGGGCCTTTTTGAGAAATATCAATGGAGCAATATTTACTGGGGATTTGAATTTAAAAATAAAAAACTCACGGAGGTATTCAACAGACCTTATCCTGTTGCAGTATGCGGTGATATTAAAGAAATAAAAACCGACTCCGAAAAAAGGCACTTCAAGCTTATATGGGAGCAAGGCTCTGAATTTGAAAACAAAAATGTTAAAACACAGATTTATGTTCCCGATAAGGGATTTGTTGAATACAAAGGAAAAACAGGAACAAACGAAATTGAAATTGAATATTAAAAAATCCGGTGATTGCTCACCGGATTTTTTTACTTTACAAAGGTTTTATCAATATTCCTTTCCCAAATACAGATATAACCGCTTGGGATTTTTGCCCAGAGGTTTCCTGTATCGAGAAGCTTTGTTTCAAGGATTGTTACCTTTGTGCCTGCCTTAAGATAAGCATCGGCAGTTGACTTTGTTGAGGTTGCGTTCTTTTTGCCGTCGGCTGTAAGAGCACTTACCTTCTTTCTTCCTGTTTTTGCTCCATAGCCTTTATACACTCCCCTTACATTTGTGAGCGTGTAGGTGCCTGTTTTAATTGTCGGAGCTTTAGGCTCGGGCTTTTTATAGCTTACAAGAAAATAAGCAGGGCTTCTGTCCTGTGTTGCCTTATTAATTTCGGCTTTGCTTACAATACATCCGTTTTCTGTCTTTTTAACAATTCTTTCGGGTCTGCTGTAAGCGTCATATTTGCCGCTATACATTTGAGGGTCGAGAATTTCAATATTATTACCGCTCATTCTGTATGCTACAACAAAGTGACCTGCCGTGCTGAACACATTATAAGCGTCGCCCTGATTTGCTATCGCCATACCGCCGTTTTTAATATGTGTTATGAGCTTATCCTCGTCGCTTGTTGTTGTAAAGGAAAAGGTTGGATTGGCTTTACAGAGCGCGGTGAGCAGTGTTTTCATATTTGTTCCGCTACTGTCTCTTGCGCCGTTTTTCAGGCTGAAGGCTGCCATCTCCTTTACTGTATACAGTTCTTTTCCAATAAGATTATTAAATACCATACAAGCACTGCAAACGCCGCAGCCGCTTGATTTTACCGTTTCTATAACCGTGGTGCCCGAACGGTCATAATTTACACTTTCATAATCATTTTGATTATAATAATACATAATTATTTTTCTCCCTTTAGCTGCTTTAAAATTTCATCTGCTTTAATTGCTGCTTCTGTAAAGGAATTATTGTGCCACCATGAAGAAACAGCGCTGTAAAGCAATAATCCGACGGAAACAACCTGACCGATAAGCTCATTATCGACAGGAATGGTTTTTACGCCGAAAATTTCGAGAATAACATTTATTAATGATAAAAACAAAATTATTGTTCTGATAATAGTAGCCTTATCAATTTTCATCATAACAGCTCCTTTCTATATCCTCCACACGATGATTTAATACTTTAATTTTTTCCTCCACTACCGGCATTCGCTCTGCGAATGAATTGTGCCTGTCTACCTTCTGCTCTAACTTTTCAAGGCGATATGAAGTCAGCTTTGATGAAGTAACAATACCGCCGAACGATCCGATAAGCGTGCCTACCATTGCGATTATCGCAACAAAGACCTCTTTATCCATTTTTTCTCCTTTCATAAACGGCGCAAAGAAATTTGATTGTGCCGCTGATTTTCAGAGCTGAGACTCTCTGCACATTCTTATATTATGGAAAAGAAAAAATTTTGCAATAATTTGAAAAAGTGAGTACCTTTTTTGTAACGCTCAAAAATTTAATATAGTATGCTTTATGCATAAATTTAACTATGTATATTTATACAATTCTATGAATATTTATAATATTTTTTCAATATTGTATTGACATTCTAAAAAGCAAGTGTATAATAAAAAAGATATAATTTTAGCTTTACGGAGAATTGTATAAAAATGTATAAAATATTCATCGACGGAAAAGACGGAACAACAGGTCTGAAAATATATAACAGAATTGCAGACAGAGAGGATATTGAGCTTTTGCTTATAGATGAGAACAAAAGAAAAGACCCTGCTGAAAGGGCAAGGCTGATTAATGAAAGTGATATAACCTTTCTCTGTTTACCCGATGCGGCATCAATTGAAGCCGTATCGCTTATAGAAAACGACAGGGTTAAGATAATAGACACCTCAACAGCTCACAGAACATTGCCTGACTGGGCATACGGCTTTGCCGAGCTTGGAAAGGATTTCAGAAAAAGAATTGAAGAAAGCAGTAAAATTGCTGTTCCCGGCTGTTACGCAAGCGGCTTCAATTCGATTGTTTATCCCCTTGTAAAAAGCGAATTTATTGATAAGGATTACGATATAGTATGCTATGCTTTAAGCGGTTATACGGGAGCAGGAAAAAAGGGTATTGCTCAATATGAGGACAAAAGCAGGGATAAGGAGCTTGACTCCCCTCGCCTTTATGCTCTTTCGCAGCATCACAAGCATCTTAAAGAAATGAAAGCAATAAGCGGTTTGGGCAAGGAGCCTATTTTCTCACCGATTATATGCGATTATCCGCAGGGTATGGTTGTGGCTGTTGCTCTTTACACGGACAAAATGAGCAGAAAATACACAATTGATGATATTTATGAAATGTATAATGAGCAATATTACGGCTCGAGGATTGTTAAAGTCCGAAGACCGGGATACACAGCTGCGATGATAGGCGCAAACAATTTTGCCGGCAGAGACGATATGGAAATCGAGATTAACGGCAATGAGGACAGAATAGTTATAACCTCGAGGTTTGACAATCTCGGCAAGGGTGCATCGGGAGCTGCAATGCAGTGCCTTAACATAGCGCTCGGAATAGATGAAACAACAGGACTTAACATAGGAGATTAAATTATGAAATATATTGACGGTGGAATTTGTGCCGCAAAGGGCTTTAAAGCAAACGGCACATATTGCGGAATAAAAAAGCCTGCGGCGGACAATCAAAATCCCGACACAAAGCATAAAAATGATATTTGTCTTTTTGTCAGCGATGTTGTGTGCAATGCCGCGGCTGTATACACTCAAAACAAGGTTAAAGGCGCGCCCATTATTGTAACAAAGCAAAATCTTGAAAAATCGGGCAACAAGGCAATTGCGGTTATTGCAAATTCAAAAAACGCCAACACCTGCAATGCCGACGGTATTGAAAAGGCAAATGAGATGTGCCGTCTTGTTTCGCAGGAGCTGAATATACCGCAGGAGCAGGTTATTGTTGCTTCAACAGGTGTAATCGGTCAGGTTCTCCCGATTGAGCCGATTAAAGAGGCTGTTCCGATTTTGGCAAAGGGTCTTTGCTACAGCAAAAATCTTGAAGCCGCAACGGCTATAATGACAACTGACACCGTTAAAAAGGAATACGCAGTAGAATTTGAAATCGGCGGTGATATATGCCATCTCGGCGGCATGGCAAAGGGCTCGGGTATGATACACCCAAATATGGCTACCACGCTCAATTTTATTACTACCGACTGCGCAATTTCATCACAGCTTCTTCAAAAGGCGCTCAATGAGATTGTTAAGGTAACATACAACTGCCTTTCGATTGACGGAGACACCTCGACAAACGATATGGTTTCGCTTATGGCAAACGGACTTGCAGGCAACAGCGAAATCACAGCCGAGGGCGAGGAATATGAAATATTCAAGTCTGCCCTTTACGAGGTTATGGCAAATCTCACAAGAATGCTTGCAAAGGACGGCGAGGGCGCAACAAAGCTATTAGAATGTATTTGCAGCGGTGCTCCTGACAAGGATACTGCTATTATTGTTGCAAAAAGCGTTGTATGCTCTTCCCTTTTCAAAGCCGCGATGTTCGGCGAGGATGCAAACTGGGGAAGAATTCTTTGTGCTGTCGGTTATGCAGACGCAGACTTTGACATAAACAAGGTAAGCGTTGAGCTTAAATCCGAAAAAGGTATAATAGGCGTTTGCAAAAACGGCGCCGGAATTGAATTTTCGGAGGAGAAAGCAAGCGTTGTTCTTTCTTCTGATGAGATTTACATTTTAATAAACCTTAATCAGGGTGAAGAAAGCGCTACGGCATGGGGCTGTGATTTAACATACGATTATGTAAAAATAAACGGAGATTACAGAACATAATAGTAAGATTAAACCAAAGCACAAATATTATTACGCATGAGGTATAAAAATGGATAGTATCAACAATGCTCAAAAGGCAGAAATTATTGCACACGCACTGCCACACATACAAAAATACAGAAAAAAGATAGTTGTTGTAAAATACGGCGGAAACGCTATGATTAATCAGGAGCTTAAGGACGCTGTTATGCGTGACCTTGTTCTTCTTACAACAGTCGGCATTAAGGTTGTTCTGGTTCACGGCGGCGGTCCCGCTATCAACAAAACGCTTGAAAAAATGAATATTGAAAGCAAATTTGCAGACGGATTAAGAGTTACCGACAAGGATACGATAGATGTTGTTCAAATGGTTCTTGCAGGCAAGGTTAACAAGGATCTTGTTTGCCAGATAGGCAATATGGGCGGTCATGCGATTGGTCTTTCGGGAATGGACGGAAATATGCTCAAATGTGTTCCCCTTGACGACACTCACGGATATGTTGGCGAAATCCGGCAGATTAATATGGATGTTGTTGAGGAAACTCTCGAGCACGGCTTTATTCCGGTTATATCAACAATAGGCTATGACGAAAAGGGAAACTGTTATAACATTAATGCCGATACTGCGGCGGCCGCAATTGCAGGAGCTTTGAAGGCAGAGGCGCTTGTTTCAATGACTGACATAGTAGGGCTTTTGCGCGATAAGGATGACGATTCAACTCTTATTCATAAGGTATATATTTCCGACACCCCCGCACTTATTGCCGAGGGAATAATCAGCGGAGGAATGATTCCTAAAATTGATTCAATGACCCAGGCAATCAGAAAGGGCGTTAAAAAAGCATTTATTATTGACGGCAGAGTTCCCCACTCCATACTTATGGAGCTTCTCACCGATGAAGGTATGGGAACAATGTTCAGAAGCAGGTGATTACAATGAATACAAAAGAGCTTGATAAAAATTATGTTGCAAATACATACGGTAGATTTGATGTTGTTCTTACAAGCGGCAAGGGCTCAACTCTTTATGATGAAAACGGTAAAGAATATATAGACTTCGGCTCGGGAATCGGTGTTACGGCATTCGGTATATGCGATGAAAAATGGGAGTCCGCCGTTGAGGAGCAGCTACATAAGCTACAGCACACAAGCAATCTTTATTACACCGAGCCGTGTGCAAGGCTTGCAAAAATGCTGTGTGACAAAACAGGAATGAAAAAGGTATTTTTTGCAAACAGCGGAGCGGAGGCAAACGAGGGCGCAATTAAATTTGCAAGAAAATACTCGTTTAAAAAATACGGCAACGGCAGAAGCACGATAATAACGCTTGTCAACTCCTTTCACGGAAGAACAATAACCACTCTCTCCGCAACAGGGCAGGACTCCTTTCACACCGATTTCGCACCGTTTACAGACGGTTTTAAATACTGCCCTGCAAACGATATCGAGGCGCTCAATAAAATGGTAACCGACGATGTCTGCGCGGTAATGTTTGAATGTATTCAGGGCGAGGGCGGAGTTAACAATCTTGATTATGATTTTGTAAAGGCAATTGAAAGGCTTGCAATTGAAAAGGATATTTTGATAATTGTTGACGAGGTACAGACCGGAAACGGAAGAACGGGCAAATATTTTTCATATGAATATTTTGATATAACGCCCGATATTGTTTCGACGGCAAAGGGGCTTGCAGGCGGGCTTCCGATGGGCGCTGTATTATTCGGCGAAAAGGTTAAGGATATGCCGACGCCGTCAAGCCACGGCTCAACCTTCGGCGGAAATCCCGTCTGCGCGGCAGGCGCCTGCTCAATCGTTGAAAGAATTGACGACGCTTTTCTTTTAGAGGTAAGAAAAAAGAGCGAATATATCAAAAGCTTTTTAAGCACTCTTGATAATGTAAAATCAATATCGGGAATGGGATTAATGCTCGGTATTGAAACAACAAAGGATGCAAAGCAAGCGGCAAAGGAGTGCCTTGACAAAGGGCTTCTCGTATTGACCGCAAAAACAAAAATCAGGCTTTTGCCTGCTCTTAACATAAGCTATAAAGAGCTTGATAAGGGACTGAATATTTTGAAAGAGGTAATTGAAAAATGAAACATTTATTAAAGCTGCAGGATCTTGACCAACACGATATTCTTGACATTTTGAACCTTGCCGACCAGCTAAAATATGAAACAAAGCACGGCATTGAGCATCATCTTTTAAAAGGTAAAACCCTCGGTATGATTTTCCAGAAAAGCTCAACAAGAACAAGAGTAAGCTTTGAAACAGGAATGTATCAGCTCGGCGGTCAGGCACTCTTCCTTTCAAACCGTGATTTACAGATAGGCAGAGGCGAGCCTGTTCAGGATACGGCAAGAGTTCTTTCCCGTTATCTTGACGGAATAATGATAAGAACCTTTGAGCAAAAGGAGGTTGAGGATTTGGCTGAATACGGCTCAATTCCTATCATTAACGGCCTTACCGACTACTGCCATCCTTGCCAGGTTCTTGCCGACCTTATGACAATAAGAGAGCATAAAAAGAGCTTTGATGGACTTAAATTCTGCTTCATCGGTGACGGAAACAATATGGCAAACAGCCTTATTGTAGGAGCAATAAAAATGGGTATGAGCTGTGCTATTGCCTGCCCTGACGGCTACAAGCCGGACGCAGAAATTATGAAGTGGGCAGAGGAAAACGGCGATTTTATGTGCAACGACAATATTCTTGAATGTGCCAAGGATGCCGATATTCTTTACACTGATGTATGGGCATCAATGGGTCAGGAGGAAGAAAAGGCTCAAAGAGAAAAGGTATTTAAAGGCTTCCAGATTAATGATGATGTTATGAGTGTTGCAAAAAATGACGCAATGGTGCTTCACTGCCTTCCTGCCCACAGAGAAGAGGAAATTACCGCAAAGGTATTTGAGGAGCATGCAGACGAAATTTTTGACGAGGCAGAAAACAGGCTTCACGCTCAAAAGGCCGTACTTGTTAAATTATTGGGTTAATAACTATGGAAGATAAAAAAGTTTACATTTGCCTTGCAGACGGCAATATATTTGAGGGAAAATGCTTCGGCGCCTCGGGAGAGGTTTTGGGCGAGCTTGTATTCACAACAGGTATGGGCGGATACATTGAAACGCTTACTGACCCGAGCTATTACGGGCAGATTGTTATGCAGACCTTTCCTCTTATAGGAAACTACGGTTTTATAAATGAGGATATGGAGAGCAGAGGCTCTTGTGTAAGCGCATATGTTGTCAGAGAATTCTG
>JBJEPL010000009.1:0-2498 GCA_051881215.1 Eubacterium sp.
CCGATCTGAACGCATCTGTTGTGTAAAAAGCTTAAATAGCCGCACATTGAGCCGATTACATTTCTGCAAAGAGAAAAGACAAGACTTCTTTTTGGCATAAGCTTATTTATTTCGTCGGCAAATTCAATTATTTGAGAATAGGTTATCTTATCGCCGTTATCCTGAATTGCGGCAATTCTGTCCCCGTAAATTCCTATATCATCAAAATAAGCCATTATATCACCTTGATACTTATATTAAATATTATATAAATTATATAGTAACAAAACTTTATTGTCAAGGTTTGACTGTTGAAATATATTTTTACAAAAAAATGTTTTTTCAGTGCATAATGTGTAAAAATAAAACCGTGTTGCCTAAAGCAAGAAACACGGTTTTTGAAAAAATATATGTAAATTATTTGAAAAATGAGAATAACCCTTTCTTTTCATAAGGCTCATAGCTTACAGATAAAATGCGGTATCCTGTCGCTTCAACGGCATTTTTTAAATCAGCCTCATCAATTTTTGATTCGGCAATAATTTCGGTTGTTCCTTTTCTGTGATAAGAGGTTACCTTTTTAATTTTAAATGCCTTTCTGACAGCGTCATTGATATGCGCCTCACACATTTCACAAGCCATTCCGTCTATTTTTAATGTGATTTTAGTCATAATATAATCCCCCCAAGCTTTATATAGTTAGTTACTGCTAACCATAAACAGAGTATCACTTAAATGCTTTTTTGTCAAGAAAAAATCAAAAGACGCTTACTTAATTGCTATAAAAAACGGAGAATTTATCGAAAATATCTACAAATTGGAATTATAATATCAAAAATAAAGAATTCAGTGTAACGATACTTTTTTAACACTTCCAATTTCAGTTGTGTTGCTGTATAATAAGCAGGGAGGGTTTAATAAATGAAAACAAATAAAAAAGAGGTAAAAATTTTTATGAAAATAATTGCAGTATTGCTGGTTCTTGTGCTGATAGCCGGAATAGTGCTGTCTTGCTACTATTTAATCAGACCTGCCTTCGGTGAGGTTGAAATTAAAACAGTAGGCGACGGAAAAACTCTGACTGTCGGAGTTTTGAGTGACACGCAGCTGCCGAACAAGGAGCCTGAAAACGGCGAAAACAAATATAAAGAGAACACAAGAAAAGCTCTTGAGTTTATGAAGGAGCAAAATGTTGATGTTGTTCTTTTTGCAGGCGATTTTACAGATTTGGCAAGCCATTATTCATACGCATCTTACACCGAGGTGTTTAATGATGTATTCGGTGAAGATAAGCCCGAAACCGTTTATATAATGGGAAATCATGATAACTGGTATCCTACCGATTATCAGTCTGTTGCACCGAAAGAGAGATTATATAAGGAGTGTATCGGCGAATCTCCGTGGGTTCATAAGGTTATAAACGGCTTTCATTTTATCGGTGTAAGCCCCGATAATACGCAAAATACAAACGGCTATACCAAGAAAACTCTTGAATGGATGGATGAGCAGATAGCGCTTGCCGAGAAGGACACACCGCAGGGAAATCCGATATTTGTTGTTACACATCATTCTCCGCAGAATACTGTTTACGGAAGCGACGATTGGTATGACCCGGGAATTGACGGTGTTTTGTCAAAATATGAAAATGTTGTATCAATAAGCGGTCACAGCCATTATTCGATGCTCGATGAAAGGTCTATTTATCAGAATAATTATACTGCCTTTCAGACGCAGAGCATGGCTTATATAGAGCTTGAAAGCGGTAAATTTGACGCTTTCAAGGAGGGTATGTCTACTATTCCGCAGGGCGACAGCCTTTATCCTTACGCAATGATTATGAGAGTCGGAGAGGATAAAACAACTATTGAGCGCTGGAATGTTTATGATAAGACAGAGGAAAAATCAGATAACAGATGGACACTTAATTATCCGCTTGAAAAGAGCAATTTTACATATGAATATTATGACCGCCTGCACCAAACAACGCCTCCGTCATTTGACGCATCTGTTGTTAAATATGACCCTGCTGTCAAGTCTTTAAATGATGAGAGCGTTACTCTGCCGGGTATCTCATTCAAGGCTGCCGAGGATGACGACCTAGTTCAGTCTTATGAAATAAATCTTAAAAAATCAACAGGGGAGAGCTATACATATACTGTTTTCTCCGATTTCTATTTGGGAAAAGTTCATATGTCAGAGGAGTTCGGCGTTGCCCTTGATAAAGCTCTTGAAGCAGGTACATATGATGTAACCGTTTATGCCATTGATTCCTTCGGCCATTACAGCGAAAACTGCGCAAAGGGCACAATAGAGCTTAAAAAATAATACTGAATTAATATAAAAATCCGCAAGCAGAAGGACTCTGTTTGCGGATTTTTTAATCATCATAATCGGGCAAATCAACTATTATCGGCTTATGGTTGACTGCAGGAAGGAATTTTTCAATAATATCCTTTGTTTTTATTTTAAGGCTTGATGTATTTACACAGGGATGACAGCCTATGTATTCGCCCTCTATT
>JBJEPL010000010.1:0-2498 GCA_051881215.1 Eubacterium sp.
GGAATGCCCGGAACACTTAACCTTGAAAAATCCGACAAGGTTCAGACAGCAATAGATAAAGCATCTCAAAGCAATACACTTATATGCGCAATATGCGCCGCTCCGTCAATTTTAGGCCATAAGGGACTTTTAAACGGTAAAGAAGCCATTGCTTTCCCAGGCTTTGAAGATGATTTAGAGGGTGCGCAAATTTCAGATAAATTTGTTGTAACTGACGGAAAATACATAACCGCCAAAGGCGCAGGCGTTGCTGTTGAATTCGGACTTGAAATAGTCAAAGCGCTTGCAGGCGAAGAGCTTTCCAATCAAATAAGAGGTACAATACAGTGTCCTTAAAACAGGATTTAAGAAAAGAACTAAAGCAGAAAAGAAGAAAAATTAAGAATAAACTATCCGCTGACAGTGTAATATGTGAAAATCTGATTTGCTCCGATGAATATCTTAATGCGCAGACAATACTTTTTTATGCCGCTCTTGATGATGAGATAAACATTGACAGCTGTATAAATGACACATTGCTTTTAGGCAAAAAAGTCGCTTTGCCGGCTTGCATTGATTCTGACGGAAATATGGAGTTTTACTATATTGAATCATTAAAGAATTTAAAAGCCGGCTCTTTCGGCGTCAGAGAGCCTGATATTGATAAACAGCCTTGCGTGAGCGATTTTTCTTCGGCTGTTTGCATAGTTCCGGCTATTGCCTTTGATAAAAAAGGATACAGGCTCGGATACGGAAAAGGATATTACGACAGATTTTTAGAAAAATTTAATTCTGTTTCTATTGGTTTGTGTTATAATGAATTAATTCTTGATGAACTGCCGATAGGAGAATATGATATTCCTGTTGACTGTATTATCACTCAAAACGGTATATATAGAGTCAGGCAAGGAGGATAAATATGGATAATGATAATTTGAATTTAAATGAAACCGGCATAAACCCTACCGATACAGCCGGCGGCGAGAATGACATATATTTTTCAAATGTCAAGCCTGCGTCTGATATTGAAACAGCGCAGAGGGTTGAGCCTGCCGTTGTAAAGAGAAATGCACCTAAAAGAAAAAAGGGGCAGGGGATTGCAAGCACCTATATATTTTTCATTGTTGTTATTGCCGCTTCAATGATTTTATCAATTTATGCTATTCTTTGTATGAATGATATTCTTGCAATAACAAAAACTAACTCAACAGTAACCGTCAGTCTCGGTAAGCAGGTTGATGATATTAATGATGCTGTTGACATTCTTGCCGATAACGGATTAATTAAGTGTAAGAATTTCTGTAAGATTTTTGCTAAATACAGAGAGCACGAGGTTCACGGTCCTTATGAAGCCGGAGTATACTATCTATCCGGTAAAATGGGTCTTGAGGGTATGCTTTTGACCTTAAGAGGAAATGCCGCAACTGCCGAAACAGTTACGCTGACCTTCCCTGAAGGATATACCGTTCCCGAAATAATTGACAGGCTTGTAGCAAATGAGGTTTGTGATAAGGCATCTCTGCTTTCTGTTATTGAAACAATTGACTTTTCTTATTCTCTTGTAAGCTCTCTTGATGCAAGCGAGGAGGTTCCTTACAGGCTTGAGGGGTATCTTTTCCCTGATACCTACGATTTCTATATTGGCGAAAGCGCTTCATCGGTTGTTAAAAAATTCCTTTCAAACGGTGATAAGAAAATAACCGAGGAAGACAGAAAAAGAGCTGAAGAACTCGGTTACTCAATGAATGATATAATCATTATTGCTTCAATAATACAGAAGGAAGCAGGTAATGAGGACCAAATGAAGACAATTTCTGCTGTTATTCATAACAGACTTAAGGATCAAACAAATTTCCCGTCACTCGGTTGTGACTCGACGGCTGATTATATTAAAAATAAGGTTGCGCCGTCATTATCGGCTACTTCCGCTCATACAGCAGATTATTATCTTAATTATTACAGTACCGACCAAAGCTCTACGGTTGTAGGACTTCCTAAAGGTCCTATCTGTAATCCGGGTATAGCTGCAATTGAGGCTGCATTATATCCTGCCGATAATGATTATTATTACTTCTTCCACGATACAAAGGGTAATATGTATACGGCAAAAACTTATTCTGAATTTAAGGACAAGGTTGCAGCATATGCACCGTATCTTAATTATTAATTATGAGAAATATTGAACTTTTGTCGCCTGCAGGCGATTTTGAAAGACTTAAGTTAGCGTTGAAATTCGGCGCCGACGCAGTTTATCTCGGCGGTGAGATGTTCGGTATGCGAACTAATCCGTCAAATTTTAACGCCGATGAATTAAAAAAGGCAGTTGAGCTTGCTCATTCTATGGGTAAAAAAATCTATCTTACCTGTAATACTCTGCCGAGAAATAATGAGATTGAATTTTTGCCTGACTTTTTGAAATATGCTTCGGATATCGGCATAGATGCGTTTATTATTGCCGATGTAGGAGTTATGGCTATGGCAAAAAAGTATGCTCCCGATGTTGACATTCATATGTCAAC
>JBJEPL010000011.1:0-8383 GCA_051881215.1 Eubacterium sp.
TTTGCATATTTTTATCGGTAATTTGCGCTGTCATATGTGCTTTTAGCTTCATACAAAATGTAAGCGACGCTCAGTCCCGGCTTTCAATTAAATTTCCGCAGGCGGTTAAAGCTGCCGTCAAGCTTTCAGAGGAAATTGACATTGAAGGAGAAAATATCGGCAGAGTCCTTAAAGCCAATGATTTAGAATATGAAGTATATTCAGGTGATTATTATGAGATAAATAATCTTTATGAAAATATTGATTTTTCGGTTGAGCACTCCGTAGACTATTATTCGGGGATTGAAAACAATTCGCCATATGATGCGAAAAAGGAAAATTGCATTTGTATAAGCACCTCAATTAATTGCAATTCATATATCGGACTGCCATTTTCACCACTTCACCCATTTTGTATAGTCAAGCCCTCAAAGGAGGATATGCAGACTCTTTTCAATACCCAAACGCAAACATACAAAAATATGAGCAAGGGTGAAATAATAGATATATTTTGCCTATACAACCCGACAGGCTTTGATATAAACCGTTATGATGATAATATTACCTATAGCTTCACATATGAAAACTCAAGTGAAATATGTATAGTAACGCTTGAGTTTAACAATGATGAAGAGCTGATATGCGCAAAGGCTAACAGCGATTATTTAAGTGTTTAAGAAAAACAGCGGTAACAGAAATTTGTTACCGCTGTTTTTTAAGCTTTTATTTCTTCAATTATAATAATTTCATTATAATCCGCACCATGGATAAGAAGCGGGATACCTGCATTTTTCAAATACGAACCGCTTTTTTCATACCTTTTACCCTGAACGGTGAGAGAGTACCTCTTATTGTCATCAAGACCGTCAAAATAAAAGCTGACGCGTTTTTTATAGAATCTTGTTCCGTTTGCAGCGATAAATGATACCGCCTTTGACTTATCACGGCTTACATAGTTATTGAAAAGAATTTCGTCCTCATCAATATCCATAATTCTGTATAAATCGCCGAACTGAACAAGCTCCCTTATCTGCTTATAAAGCGTAATATTCTTTTTGCAGATTTCAAGCTCCTCTTTACTGTATTTAGTAAGATTTCCGCCCACGCCGAGGGAGCCCTGCATGGCAATATTAAATCTGAAATCAAGTGAGCACGGCTTGTTAATTCCTTCAATATCCGTAACCCATGCGCGCATTGCCTTTATCGGTCTTAACATTGAATAGCCCTTTTGAATAACCATTCTGTCGATAGCGTCGGTATTGTCGCTCGTCCATACCTGGTCATAATGAGAAAGAGCGCCCAAGTCGGCTCTTCCTCCGCCCGACGCACAGCTTTCAATTGCAACATCGGGATGCTTTGATTTAAGCCTGTCAACAATATCATAAACTGCTTTTGTATGAAGGTAATAGAGCATTTTCGGATTATCGAGATTTTCCGCGCCGGTTTCGGAAAATGCTCTGTTCATATCCCATTTTATATACTTAATATTGTGCTCTGTAAGAAGCTTGTCAAGCAAGGAAAATATGTATTGCTGAACATCATCTCTTGTCATATTAAGCACAAGCTGATTGCGAAGCTCGCTTGCCCTTCTTGTATCATAATGATAAGCCCAATCGGGATGAGCGCGGAACAAATCACTATCAGGATTAACCATTTCAGGCTCTACCCAGATACCGAAATCCATACCCAATTCATTAACCTTATCTATCAGCTCATCAAGACCGTTAGGGAATTTATCTTTATTTACAAACCAATCGCCCAAGCCGGCGTGGTCGTCATTACGCTTGCCGAACCAGCCGTCGTCCATAACAAAAAGCTCTACTCCCATATCGGCTGCAAGCTTTGCAAGAGCGCTTTGGTTTTCGCAGTTAACATCAAAAAATGTTGCTTCCCATGAATTATAAAGAACAGGCAGAACTTTATCGTTAAACTGCTTTGGCATAATATTATCAACAGCAAATCTGTTCATCTGTCTTGACATTTCACCGAAGCCGCAGGTGTATCCGCAAAATACTTTAGGCGTATCAAAGCTCTCGCCCGGCTCAAGATCATAATCGAAATCAAAATCGTTTAAACCGATAATAACCCTTGTTATATTGTATAAATCACGGGAAGCTGTAACCTTGAAATTTCCGCTGTAAGCAAGAGATGCAAAATAAACATCTCCGCTTTTTTCATCGGCATTTTGATGTGCAATAAAATAAGGGGAATTATTATGCCCCGAAATACCCTTTCGGCTTTCAAAAACAAGCGATCCTCCGTCAAGAGTATTGCTTGTCTGAAGAAACTCCCCTCCCCATGCGCCGTTGGTGTTTTTAAAGGTATAAGGCTTTTTCGACGGAAGAGAAAATTCTGCGCTGAAAAGCTTTTCAAAGGTTATTTTTTCGCTGCCTGTATTTTTTACAGTTGTCCACCTTGTAATAATATCAAAATCATCGTCAAGCTGATAATTGAGCATTATCAAAAGAGGATAATATTTATCGGAAAAGGTTAATGTAAGAAGATTTCCGTCAATTTTATATCCGTCATATTTTAAATTAATCTCTCTGCATTTATCCGAAAACTGCGCTTTAATATCACACTCACGGTAAACAGTTGAGCCGAAAACCGTATACTCCTGCTCAAACTCGTCAAGCATGGTATGGTTTGAATTTTCATCGCCGATATTTTCTATGCAATAGTCGTTAACATCGCACTTTCTGCCCCAATGCAGATGATGGTTATAGCCGAATTCATCCACGCCCAAAACATAATGGGTGTTTTTTGTTTCAAGCACAAAAATATCATTTTCACATTTAATAATTGACATAATTATTTTCAAAGCCTTTCTGTCAAAAAATAAATTAACAGGAATATTTGATTTATTAAAACATTCGTGTTAATATAAAAATATCACTAATAAAAGTGATTTTAAATAGAAAATATTAAGCCAAATGTTAGGATTATAACGATGATTGAAGATTTTAAAAATTTTTCTGCCTTTACAAGCGATGATGACCCTATAACCGTTTTGCTCGTCGGAGAAACCTATTGCGATAAAAATTTCAGCATTGTCAGACCTAACTCCGATTTGAATGCGTTTGAATTTATCGTTGACGGAATAGGAACGCTTGATATTGACGGCCAGCATCTTTTTCCCCAAAAGGATGATATCTTCTTTTTAAGAGAGGGCACTAATCACAGCTATAGATCCGATAGGGATAACCCGTGGCACAAATTTTGGATTGTTTTCGGCGGTAAGCTTGCGCAGCCGCTTATCGACGCATATATCCCCGAGAACACCTATCTTTTTAAAAACTGCAATATAAAGCATCATTTTGAAAAAATCTTTTTAATATCAAAAGAGGATATTCCGTATGAGAAAATGGTTAATAAAATAACCGTTGAGCTTATGCAGATATTTATGTATATAAAAACCAGAACTCAACTCGGCAATGAGGACCTTGCGGAAGCAATCAGAAAAAGGCTCGACGAAGCTGTTGAAAGCAGCTTTAATCTTGACAGGCTTTGCAGTGAAATTAATTATTCAAAAAATTACATTATAAATATTTTTAAAGAAAAATATTCCGTTACGCCTTACCAATATTATCTTGAAAGAAAAATTGATACGGCAAAAATTTATCTTATACATACGAATATGAGCATAGGCGCAATAGCAAAAACTCTTCATTACGCAGACCAGCAGTATTTTTCATCAAGCTTCAAAACGGCTGTTGGCTGTTCGCCGCTTGAATTCAGAAGAAAAACGAGAAGATAGTTACTTTCCTAACATTCTTTGTGATTTTGCTTATTACAATTAATATAATAAAGTGTTATTTTACAATTATCAATTAATCGGAGGTATAATATGAGCAAGCCTTTTTCATTTTTTCTTGTAACCGACCCCCACTACTTTGAATTATCACTCGGAGGAGAGGGAAAGGCATATGAGGAAAGAAGCCGAACCGACCAGAAATGCGTTGCCGAAACAGGCGCAATAATAGACGCAGGCTTTAAAAAAATCGCCGATGACAAAGAAACCGATGTAATTCTAATACCCGGCGACCTTGTATACAGAGGAGAGCAGGCAAGCCACGAGGGCTTTATCAAAAAGCTTGAGTATCTTGAAGAAAACGGAAAAACAATTTATCTTATAACGGCGCGCCATGATTACGCTGAAAATCCGTGTGGCTTTATAGGCGATAAGTGCGTGCCCGTTGAGGGTACCCCGCGTGAAAATCTGCGCTCTATGTATCATCATTACGGATTCGACCAAGCAATAAGCGAGCATGAAAAATCTATGTCATATGTTGTTCAGCTTACTGACAAAATCCGTCTGCTTGCGCTCAACTGCGACGGAGACTGCAAGGATTTCAAGGGCATTTGGGACGACCAAATGGATTGGGCGCTTGAACAGATAAAAGACGCCCATGACAGCGGAAGCTACATATTCGCAATGACCCACTACCCTCTTTTGCCTTTCTCTCCTGTTATGAATATGATAGGCGACGCAAAGCTCACCGACTGGGAAAAGGTTGCAAATAAGCTTGCCGACGCAGGTCTTGATTTGATTTTTACCGGTCATATGCACGCTCAGGCTGTTACCGACTACACAACAAAAAACGGCAATACAATAACCGACGTTCAAACAGGCTGCTTTGTCGGCTGTCCTTGTGCATACCGCCGTGTTACATTTAACGACAACAACAGCATTGACATTAAATCCTATACTATTGAAGATTTTGACTGGGATAAGGGCTCAATGACTGCGCAGGAGTATTTTCAGTGGCGGTTTGACAGAATGATTACCGACATAATTGACGCTATGGCATATGATTTTGCTTTCTTCACAAGGCTTTTCGGCGGTCCCGAAAAGAATAAGAAGCTCAAGGTACCTGTTACAATGGCAGGCCAGCTCCTTCAAAAGCTAACCCTGAAAAAATTAGGAAAAATCCTTTGCTTCAAGGTTGATAAGAGCATTGAAAACAGGCTTGTAAAGGATGTCGGCGTTGAGCTTGTAAGAAATATTTTTGTGGGCGATGAGCCGTATGTAAAAGGAACTGCTATGTATGATGCAATCAGCAAGCTTCTTAAACGCTTACACCCTGTCACCCATATAATTGAGAAAAAGGCAGGAGCGTCAAATCCTTTGCTTTGCGATTTGGATAATTTTATTCTCTCAATGATAGGTGACGATAAACAGCGTGATTATAACACAACGCTTGATATAAAATGGAAATACGATGCGTAACTTTCATTATATACACATTTTTCATAAACAGCGGTAAGCCCTCCTTACCGCTGTTATTTTTTTAAATACCTATTGACAAACGGTTATACATTGTAATACAATGTATATATAATACATTGCATACCAAGGTAATTGAGAGGTAATAACAATGAGATACAGCAAAGAATTATTAAAGGGAAGTACGCCGCTTTTGGTTTTAAGCGTTTTAAGAGGTCAGGACCTTTACGGCTATAAAATTATCCGTGAGCTTGAGATTCGCTCGGAAAATGTTTTTGAAATGAGCGAGGGCACGCTCTACCCTATTTTGCACGCTCTTGAAAAGGAAAAGCTACTCACAAGCTATTGGCAGGAGGTTGACGGCAGAAGAAGAAAATACTATCACATAACCGACAAGGGCCTGAAGCAGTTTAACGAAAAGAAAGAGGAATTTATTTCCTATTCACAAAATGTTACAAAGGTACTCAATTTTGCGTGAGGAAGCTTATGGATAAAAGCGAATATATAAACAAGGTTCTTGAGCATATAGGCAACAAGGCTTTTCATAATGAAATCAAAAACGAGCTTGAAAACCACATATCAGACCGTGAGGAATACTACTCCGAAATAGGATACGATGCTAAAACCTCTGCGCAAAAAGCAATCGAGCATATGGGCAATGCCGATACAGTCGGAGAGAAATTAAATCTTCTGCATGATTATAAAAAACATAAGATTATAAGCGTTGCAGGATTAATTTTATTTGTGTTCTCTTTGCTCTTCATAATATTAACTGACAGGTTTTTATATCTGATTTTTCCCGAGCGCGTGCTTACAGCTGTTACATTGATTATATCTGTAGTCACAGCATACACGGTATACAGATTTGCATTTGTATCAAGAGGCTGTATTGTTGTTTTTCTTCATGGATTAGTCAGCTTCGGCGCGGCAGTCTATCTTACCGAAGGTTTTAATTTTACCTGGATTTCTAATGCTTCTTTGGACAATGCTTTTGATTTTCTGACATCAATAACAGGAATTATAATGGCTGTTCACAGCATAATCTGCCTAACCTGTTCAGGTGAATTAAGGGCATTAATTAAGGGAAAAGCAAATAATGCAATCATTAATAGATATAAAAGCTATGAGCGTTTTTTGCTTGTTTTTACGATTGCTTTTATTTTGATAACAATTGCATTGTCCGTTTATTCGGCAGTTTTATGAGGATTTATATATGGTTTTTATATTATTTATTCTTTTTTTATTATCTTTAGATGTTTCCCAATTTTTGTCAGTATCGTCATATCAGCCGTTTAAAGGATATATAATTATAATATTTTCTGTTTTGGTTTCTTTAGTAGGAATTATGCACATTATACTGCTCACCGTTGCCGTTTACCGTGACTCGGCTGCAAAAAAATCAGGAGCCAAATGGATTTGGAGTATTCTCACCCTTTTAGAGGGAATACCGACAGCGCTTATTTATATTCTTTTTACCCACAAAACAGGAAACGGTAACGATACAAAGAGTAAAAGAAATAATATAATACTTTCCGTTATTTGCGCGGTACTTCTTGTTGCATTTAATTTCGGCGCGATGATGCTCTTTGATTATCTCTCAAACTATACTCCGGACCATTTCGGTAATGATTACATAACATATAAAAATTCATCAGGTGAAGAGGTTATATATGACAAAATGGGAAATGACTACACCATTGATGAAATTGAAAATATGACCTATTATGATCGCAGTGGTAATTCGTACAATCCTATTATAAATTATGAATTGTTCGGCGAAATATCTGTTGACGGTTACATATGCAGGCAAAGCGGAGAACAATACCTAAATGATTATGAATTTTATATAGACCGTGACGGATATTTATGCCTCTTTGACTGTGATAAGAATGAATTGGAATATTCATCTTTAGGTGTTATGTATGATAATGAGAAAAACATATACTTCTTTACCGGAGACTGTTACTGGAATGCTGACGGAGAGCTTGTGTTTGACGATGACTATGATAAAATAACATATCAGGACATTCTCAACAGCCTTGAAAAAGATAAAAGGCTTGATTTAGAGGATAAAATTTATTACTTTTTTAACTTTTTCGAGGAAAGCGACTTTGAGCTGATAAAATACCGATGCAGTGATGAATTTACACAAAGGTACATACACGAGGATAATGTATACGGCCTCAAATCGGCAAAGCTTATTGAAAAAATCGACGAGGGATATATCGGCGACGGGGAAAAGAAATATTTTGTAACTGCCCGTGCCGAAGTCAAACCGATTAAAGGCTCTGCGTTATATGACCCCGAAAATAAAACGGTTACCGTTTCATTAACAATAACCTTGGAATACATCTATAACGGAGCATACGACGAATGGTTGGTAACCGAAATAAAAACAGAAACATAATTGTGTTAAAAAAGGAGATGCCCGGCATCTCCTTTTATTGGTATAAATGATTTTTTCTGTAGGCCGTGGGGCTCATATTTTTATGCCTTGCAAACATTTTTGCAAAATAACTCATATCGTTAAAGCCGCAGCCAAGAGCTATATCGGTTACAGACTCATCTGTTAAAAGCAGTCGCTCGCCTGCAAGCTCAATACGGTAATAGTTAAGATATTCAACAGGTGTTTTTCCCGTCATAGCCGAAAACGCACGGCAAAAATAACGCGGAGCCATACCCGCAACATCGGCAAGCTCCTTGAGGGTTATTGCGTTTTCATAATTATCACGGATATAGGTAAGAACATTTTTGAGCCGTATAATCTGCTGACGGTTTTTTGAAACCGCACTTTTTTCACTCTTTAAGCTGATAAGGCTTCCCATAAGCTGCCACATCAGCCCTACCGTACTCCACTCATAGCCCTTCTGCTCGCGCTCCATTGAGTCGAATATTTTATCAGCAAGCTCAGCCTGCCTGCTGCCTTTTTTGAAAATTCCCGTGTATCCGTTTTCATCTGCTAAAAATTCCGCCGCACTGCGCGAACACACAGGGGTATCGTGTAAAAGTGTTCCCAAATCAAAAACAACACACTCATACACGCAATCATCGGGAACGCCGCCGTGAACAACACCGTCGCCAATCCAGGCGCAGTCGCCCTTATTCATTACAAAGCTTTTTCCGTCAAGGGAAAGCTCAAAGCTACCCTTTAAAACTAAAATGAGCTCATATTCAAGG
>JBJEPL010000012.1:0-8355 GCA_051881215.1 Eubacterium sp.
TGACAACCCAAACAACAGGCTATCAGATTCAGTACAGCACAAGCAGTAAATTTACATCAAAAACAACAAAGACAGTAACAGTATCTAAGAACAAGACAACTTCAAAAACAATATCAAAGCTCAAAGCAAAGAAAAAATATTATGTCCGTGTAAGAACCTACAAAATTGTAAGCGGCAAGAAAATTTATTCTGCTTGGAGCAAGGCAAAGACTGTTACAACTAAAAAATAGCATTAACAGCTCTGTTATCAGCATAAGGCAATTGTTTTATTGTTAAATATTTTCATTTAATTATGATAAATTGAAAAAAACGGCTCAACATAGTTTTGAGCCGTTTTATTTTTTATCTTTATTTCAGTTTCATCAAATTTATCTTTGGAGGGTTAATTTTGAAAATTAAAGGTGTTAATTTGGGCAATTGGCTTGTTCTTGAAAAATGGATGAGCCCTGCGCTTTTTGAGGGAACCGATGCTGACGATGAATACTATCTTCCGCAGGAATTGCCCGAAGAGGTATATAAAGCACGGATAAAACTTCACCGAAGCGAGTATATTACCGAAAGAGATTTTGTCAAAATCAAAAGTATGGGTATGAATTCGGTGCGTATTCCCGTACCGTATTTTATCTTTGGCGACAGACCTCCATTTATCGGTTGTGTTGAGGAGCTTGACAAAGCATTTGCCTGGGCGGAAAAATTCGGAATTTCAGTATTGATTGATTTGCATACTGCACCGTTAAGTCAAAACGGATTTGACAACGGCGGAATTTGCGGAGTATGTAAATGGTCGCAGACGCCCGAGGAGGTAGAATTTGTTTTAACCGTACTCGAAAGGCTTGCAAAGCGTTACGGAAAGCATAAGGCGTTACTCGGAATTGAGCCGATTAACGAGCCTGTTACCGAAGAAATGTGGTACTTTATGGATGTTCAGGGGCGTTATCCTGCCCGTGATAAGGAGCTTGCAAAGGGCTCAAAGCCGAATTCCATTGAGTTTATCCGTAAGTTTTATATTGATGCATATGACCGTGTTATGCCTCATCTTTCGGAAGATAAATATTTTGTAATTCACGATGCCTTTATGCTTGAGTCTTGGAAGGATTTTATGCGTGAGGAAAAGTATAAAAATGTCATTCTCGATACGCATCAGTATCTTATGGTTGCAGAGGCGTACGGCTGTGAGCAAACGCTCAACGGATATATAAAATATATTCAGGAGGTCTACGCAAAGGGTATTGCGGAAATGGAACAGTATTTTCCCGTTATCTGCGGTGAATGGTGCCTGTTTAATTCATATGCCTGCGGCTGCGATACAAAAGGCGGGCAGACTGTTTTAAACGGAATGGAAAATGCTTCAAAGGAAACATTAGATGCCGAAATAAAAAAGCATCTCTATCAGCAGCTTGCCAATGCACAGCTTGCCGCATGGGACGAGGGAAGCGGATACTATTTTTGGAGCTATAAGCTGCTTTTGGATACCGTAAATGTTCCCGGCTGGATAGGCTGGGATGCTTGGGATTTGGGCAGATGCCATGATGCCGGCTGGTTTCCTGATGTTATACAGCTGTAACTGAATTTTATTTGAGAGGTAATTTATATGAAGGATATAAGTATGAACCCAAATGCGAAGCTTTCTTTTATGGAAAGATTTGCATACGGCTTGGGTGACTATTCGGGTAATTTGATTTATTCGTCTATAAGCTCGTTTTTAATTGTGTATTATTCAAGCGTTGTAGGCGCAAATACGGCAGTTGCGGCATCTATCATAGCTGTATCAAAGATTTTTGACGGAATTTCGGATTTGGTTATGGGGAGTATCGTTGATAATACACATTCAAAATACGGCAAGGCAAGACCATGGCTTATCAGACTGTGTATACCGCTTGCTGTATGCACGGTTGCGATGTTCACCGTTCCTGCGTCGCTTACAGGCGGCTGGCAGTTTGCATATATGTTTATAACCTATAATCTTGTTTCAACAGTTTTTTATACGGGAATTAATGTCCCTTATGCAACCCTTAACGGACTTATGACAACAAATCAGTATGAAAGAGGTCTTTTGGGCAATTACCGTATGCTTCTTGCTACGGCAGGAACGATGACGGTTAACACATTTCTTATTAAGCTTGTTACTGCAATCGGCGGAAATGATACTTCTCAATGGGGCTGGACATGGGCTTTTGTAATCTTCTCCGCCGTGTTTGTTATATTAAATGCCGTTACCTTCTTTTTCTGTAAGGAAAGAGTTATTGAGGACAGACCCGACAGAGCCTTTGACGGCGACGCGGAGAAAAAATCAGGAGCAAATCCTATCGTTGCTTTTCGCTCTTTGATTACAAATAAGTATTGGCTTTTAATGGTGCTTTTCCTTTTCAGCCTGTACTTTATGATGTCTTTATTCTTCGGCTCTGCTTTTTATTTCGCAAAATATTCAATCAATAATGAGTCTAAATTTGCATTGCTTTCAAACGCTCTTTCAATCGGTCAGATTGCAATGATGTTTTTAACGCCGTTTATTATGAAAAAAATCGGCAAGAGGAATACAGCTCTTATCGGTATGATAATTGCGTGCGTAGCCTTTGGTGCAACGGCTTTGTGCGGCTCAAATATTACTGCTCTTACTATTGTCAACTTTATAAAAGGTATGGCATTCGGCTTCGGTGCTGCAACAATGTTCGGTATGCTTCAGGACGCAATAACCTACGGCGAGTGGAAATCGGGAGTTCAGGCAACCGGTATGGGAAATGCCGCATCTTCTTTCTGTATGAAAATAGGCTCGGGCCTTGGTACAGCTGCTCTCGGCTGGATTCTCAACGCAGGAGGATTTAACGAGCAAGCAGCAATCACCGAGTCGGCTGTCAATGCAATCAATGTTTCTTATATCTGGGCGCCTCTTATTACAGTTGCAGTCGGAGTTGCAGCGCTCATATTCTTTAATCTTGACGGTGATAAGTATGAAAAAGCAGTATCCGACCTTGAAAAAGGAAGGCATTACGGCGACAGTGAATAATAAAAGAAATATGACCGATTACCTGTTCGGCGCGGCTTATTATGATGAATATATGCCTTATGAAAGGCTTGAAAAGGATATGCAGATGATGAGAAAGGCGGGATTTAATGTTATCCGTATCGCAGAATCCACCTGGAGTACCCTTGAGCCCAAATGCGGCGAATTTGATTTTACGCATATCGACCGCGTCCTTAATGCCGCGCAAAAATACGGACTTTCTGTTATTATCGGAACACCGACATATGCCGTTGCGTCTTGGCTTGTCAGGCTTGATAAAGATGTTCTGCTCACAGGCAAGAACGCAAGAGCGCATTACGGTACGCGGCAGAATATGGATATAACAAATAAAACCTACAGAAAATATGCAAAAAGAGTTATAAGAAAGCTTGTTGAGCATACTGCCTGCCATCCATGTGTTATAGGCTTTCAGCTTGATAATGAAACAAAGCATTACGGTACAGCAGGGGAGAATGTCCAAAACCTTTTTAAAAAGTATCTTATTGAAAAATTCAAAACTCCCGATGCAATGAACAAGGCCTACGGGCTTAACTACTGGAGCAATTCAATAGCCGATTGGGAGGATTTTCCCGATATCAGTGACCCTCAAAACGCAAGCATCGGCTGCGCCTTTGATGAATTCAGACGCTCGCTTGTTACGGAATTTATTAATCAGCAAAGCAATATAGTCAGGGAATATAAAAAGGATTATCAGTTTATAACTCATAATTTTGATTTTGATTGGAAATTTTTCGGCCCCGACGGCAGTCAGGACGGATATTCAAGAGGAGTTCAGCCCGACGCCTGCCATTATGATATTGATAAGGCTTTAACTCTTACGGGTGTTGATATCTATCATAAAACGCAAAAGCATCTTACAGGAATGGAAATTGCTTTTGCAGGAAGCGAAATGAGAGCGCTCAAGGATAAGCCGTACCTTGTTATTGAAACGCAGGCGCAGGCTTTTTATGAGTTTTTGCCTTTTCCCAATCAAATACGGCTTCAGGCAATGGCAAATATTGCCGCAGGTGCCTGCGGAATAATGTATTGGAATTGGCACTCAATTCACAACGGCAAAGAAACCTATTGGAAGGGCATATTAAGCCATGATTTTGAAGAAAACCCGACATACAGGGAAATATGCGAAACAGGCGAAGAAATAAAACGGATTTCGCCGCTTATTAAAGGCTTTGAAAAGAAAAACAGGGCGGCGTTGCTTGTTGATAACGAATCCTTAACAGCGCTGAAATGGTTTCCCGTTCATAAAAATTTAAGCTATAACGATATAATCATAAAGTATTATACCGCCCTTTATGAGATGAATATAGAATGTGATATCGTTTATGCAAAGTCGCTTGATTTTCAAAGGTATGATTTCATTTGCGCACCGGCTCTTTACTGCGTCAGCGATGAGATTACGAATGCCTTAAAAAGTTTTGTATTTAACGGCGGTGTGCTTTTATCAGGGTTTAAATCTTTTGTTGCCGATAGAAATGTTAAGGTCAGCCATAATAAATTACCGAATAATATGACCGATGTTTTCGGTATAACCTATAATCAGATGACAAGACCCGAAGATGTTACTGTTGACTGCTGTAAAGCGCAATATTTTATGGAATTGTTAAAGCCTCTCACTGCTGATACATTGTTTAAATATAATCACCCCGTATGGGGTAGCTATACGGCGGTGTCGGCAAATAATTACGGTAAGGGCAAAGCGTACTATATAGGCTTTTTCCCCGATGAGCGCTTCTTGAAAAAAATAATGAAAACCGCTTTGACAGACGCGGGAATGGAAATACCTCAATATCAGTTTCCGCTCATTATTAAAAACGGAATTATTGACGGCAGAAAAATAACCTTTGCTCTTAATTTCAGCGATGAAAAGCAAACCGTAAAATGCTGCTTTGACAGTATGGAAATTTTGGAAAATAAAAAAATCGGCGCTGATACCGATTCAATCCTTGACCCTTGGGGCGTTAAAATATTTAAGGAGTGCAAAAAGGAGTAATATTAATGATAAAAAATCCTATTTTGACAGGCTTTAATCCTGACCCGTGTATCTGCCGTAAGGGCGATGACTATTATATTGCTGTGTCAAGCTTTGAGTGGTTTCCGGGAATTCCGGTTTATCATTCAAGAGATTTGAAAAACTGGGAGCTTTATACTCATATCCTAACTGACGATGAGCAGGTAAGCTTAAAAGGACTTCCGTCGGGAAAGGGAATATGGGCGCCGTGCCTTTCCTACTGCGAGGAGGATAACCTTTTTTATGCGGTTTACGGTATTATGCGTAATATGAATGCCCGATATTTTGATGTCGATAATTATCTTATTACCTCTGAAAATATCAATGGTCCGTGGAGCGAGCCTGTTTATCTTCATTCGGCAGGCTTTGACGCATCTCTTTTTCACGATGATGACGGCAGAAAATGGCTTGTTGCATTGGAATGGGAAACCCGTGACGACTATGATAAGCCGGGTGAAATCTGTATTGCGGAATATGACAGCAAAAATAAATCACTGAAAAACAGCCCTGTCCGTATTTGGAGAGGGTCAACAGACAGAGGGTGCCTTGAGGCTCCCCACCTTTATAAGCATAATAATATGTATTACCTTATGTGCGCTGAAGGCGGTACGGGATACGGTCACTCTGTAACCTTGGCACGCTCTCATAATCCCTGCGGACCGTACGAAGCCGATCCCGAAAAAATAATACTTTCTTCATATACAGACGATTATTCTGCAAGGGAGGATACTGACCACCTGCGATGCCGTTTTGCAAACGAGAAAGCTCCTCTTCAAAAAGCAGGTCACGCAAGTATTGTTGAAACGCCGGGCGGAGAAATATATATGGCTTTTTTATGCGCAAGACCGTTTTTTCCGGAGCTTCGTTGCACTTTAGGCAGGGAAACAGCTATACAAAGGCTTGAATGGAGCAACGACGGATGGTTAAGAGCCTGCTCGGGCAAGCTCGTAAGTCAATATTGCGAAAAAAGCGGCTTACCCGATTATCCTGTTAAGGCAATTGACGAAAGAGAGGATTTTGACGGCGAAGAAATATCCGCTGATTTTTACAGCCCCCGCATTTTCTGCAAAAGCTTTACCGATTTAAAAGTTAAAAAGGGTTGGCTTGGTATAAGAGGGCAGGAGGCGCCGACAAGCCTTTACAATGTAAGCCTGATTGCAAAAAAGCTTCCCTCGGTTTTCTGCGATATAAAAACGAAAATAGATTTTTCTCCTGAAAATTATCATCACAGCGCAGGCCTTGTTCTGTATTATGATAATATGAATTTTGCGTATCTTCAAAAATATTATGATGAAAAAGCAAATGAGCAAAGGCTTTGCGTAATAAGACTGAAAAACGGTAAGAGAGAGGCTTTTGAAAATCAATCCGTTTCTCTTGAAAGTGATAAATATGTAATACTTGCGTTGAAGCTTCGCGGCAGAACAGCGCAGTTTTATTGGGGATATAATGAGAACTGCTTAAATGAAATTTCAAATTCGTTTGACCTTTCGGAATTTTCCGATGAGTATTGCAAATTCGGTGAGTTCACAGGCACATTCGCAGGAATAATGTGCTATGACAGTCTGTTTAGAAACAAAACGGCATATTTTGATTATTTTGAACTGAAAAAGCTTTCAGAGCCTGAAGGCTGGCAGTATGACGGCTTTAATAATGCAAAAATATAAAGACGGCTCTGATTTTAAATCAGAACCGTCTTTTAACTATTTATTCTTTTTGCTCTTTTTCTTCCTGATAGGCTTTTGATGAAGCGTGTTGTTAATCTCTTTATGCGCCGCCATTTTCAGCGTTTTTGCATCGGTTATCAGCACCGTTTTATCGTAGCACGCGCTTATCGCCTGCGTAAGTCCGAGCAAAATAAACAGGAATATTATCTGCTTCGGGGAGTTAAAGATATAATCGGTTAATCCGAATAACAGATATAAAAGCATTGATGTGAATACACAAAAAACAAGCGTGAATTTTTTGCCGTTATTTGCATTGATTTCAAGAAGCTTGCCGAAAGCGCAGAGTATGATTATAACAAGAAGAATTATGCCTATAACGCCAAGCTCAACCCATGTTTCAATAACAAAATTATGAGCATGAGGTTTGTCAAGATTATAATTATTCAGGAGTATTTCACCTGTTTTTTCAACACCGAAGCCGGTTCCTATTATCAGCGGCTTGATGTGGGTGGTAATATAATCAATAAGACTGTACCATATTTGAAAGTGAGCGGCCGAAGATTTTTTCGCTTCATCACCGCCGCCTCTCGATTTAAAGATAATTCCGTATCTTGTCAGAATTGACGGGATTATAACGCATACCGTAGGTATGAATATCTGGAGTAACGGCTTCCAATGCTGCTTGACTAAAATTACAAACATAAATAGCCAGCCGAGAAGCGCTATAACACAGCCTGCCCTTGTTAAGGTTGAGCTTAATCCGCCGCTAATCAAAACATTTATGAAGAAATAAATAAATTTGTGCTTTTTTCCTTTTGTATTAAGAAACAAATATATTGATATGGGATAAACAATCAGCATATATGTTGCAAGAAGATTTGGATTTGAAAAGAATCCGCTTGCTCTTGAATCCCACCAAAGCGTTGTATTAATATCAAACGGCAGCCAGTTATAAACGGCTTTATCAAGAGGCTTGTAAAAAGGAGTTACAAATACCTGACTTTTGGTTATGTAATCATATCTGTAAAGCGTATAACTGCATATTTGCAAAATTGCAACAATGCCGTTGAGTGCTCCGGCTGCAACCATTACAGAGAGAATGCGGTCGATTTTTTTTCTTGTTCTTGCAAGATTGTAAATCATAACCTCTATCAAAAACATTCCCCACCACATAGCCGCCGTGGCAAACGAGGTGAACTTTGTATCGGACCATATTACGCTGACCAATGCAAGTGTCATAAACGCCATAATCAGCTTGCCGAGTGTTCCGACTTTTGCTTTTTTCCCTTCTCTTGTCCATTGCAGTTTAAATACAATGAATCCGGCAAAAAGCACAAACGGGCTTACATATTCAGGCAGTATCGGAAATAAAAATATTGTTGCCAAAAGCCAATACCAGCCGGGGTTATTGCGATACTTTGTTTTAAAGCAAAGAATTTTATCGTTCATAGCTAAACCTCAGTTTGAAAGCTTTTCTTTCAACCTTTTCTTAAAAACTATATCATACTAATACTACATAATACTACATTGACCGATTTTTTTCAAGTATAATAATACCTACACCGCAGAATGGAAAAATTTTTCTTCGGTAAGCTGTAACATTTTACACCTAATTAATATTTTCTTTACAGCTTTCAGATATAATTTTGTTGCAATAATTT
>JBJEPL010000013.1:0-2463 GCA_051881215.1 Eubacterium sp.
ATGATGGGTGCCGTATTTCCTATCGCATTTTTGCTTATAGCCGTGCTTGCTATAATAACAAGTATGAATAGGCTGATAAACAATCAAAGAACACAGATAGGCACTTTAAAAGCCCTTGGCTTCAGTAAGGCGAAAATTACCATTCACTATGTTAATTACGGCTTCTGGGTAAGCCTTATAGGTTCGGTTCTCGGGTGCGTTGCAGGACCTTTAACCCTGCCGTATCTGTTTTATGATTCAATGTCCTGTTATTATACTCTGCCCGAATGGAAAACAGGCTTTGACATTTCATTTATTCTTGTTGCGGCGGCAACCGTTCTTGCCTGCACGCTTACAACCTTTTTTACTGTATTTGGAATGCTGGGCGACACTCCTGCTACAACGCTTCGTCCCAAGGCTCCTAAAAATTTCAAGCTGACAAAAATTGAAAAATCAAAGCTTTGGGGCAAATCAAATTTTAATTTCAGATGGAACTGGCGTAACTTTATCCGAGGAAAAGCACGGACGATTATGGGTATTGTCGGAACGGTCAGCTGTATGGCGCTTCTTGTTTGCGCTTTTTCAATGTATGACTGTATGGACGATATGGAAAAGTGGATGTATAACGAAATTCAGGTTTCACAAACAAGACTTACCCTTGATTCCTCATCATCTGTTTCTGATGCTGAGAATATAGCAAAAGAGGTTGACGGCGAATTAATTATGACAGACGCCATTGAGGTGCGTGCAAACGGTAAAAAGAAAACGCAAACCGTAACGGTTGTTGACGGCAGTGGGTGCTTCTATATTACTGATACAAACCGAAAGCAGATAACACCTGATGATGACACAATTGCATTGTCATTCAAAACTGTTCAGGCTCTCGGACTAAAAGAGGGTGATGAATTTGAATGGCATATCTACACTTCAGACAAATGGGTCAAATCAAAGATAACAGTCATTTCAAAAACACCTATGAATCAGGGAATGGTTATTACAAGAAATACTCTTGAAAAGCTCGGCTATGATTTTACACCTACTTATGTTGATACATTGAATTCGCTTACTGATTATCAAAACGAGCATATCAGCAATGTCTTGACTGCAGATGAAATGCATAATTTCTGGGATAATTATATGGAAACAATGAATTTGATGGTGGGGATTTTAATTTTGTTTGCACTGATACTTGCCGTTATTGTTTTGTATAATCTCGGACAGCTTACCTTTACGGAAAAGGAAAGGGAAAATGCAACGCTTAAGGTTATCGGCTTTTCGACCGGCAAAATATTAAGTCTTAACTTATCGCAAAATTTGATATTTGCAGTAATCGGTGTTATTTTCGGAACACCCTGCGGACTTTGGCTTGTGAAGGCTATGGTTGACTCGGCAGGTGACGAATTTGATATGATGATTAAAATCAGTATACCGTCGTTTTTGATTTGTGCGGCAATAACAATAGGTGTTTCACTTCTTGTCAGTTTGATGTTTGCCAAGAACATCAAAAGGCTTGATATGGTATCTTCGCTTAAAGGTGTTGAATAGTTCAACTTCTTTATAACTTGTTTAATATAAAAAACTCTGTGTTGGATAATAAAGCCTTCACAGAGTTTTTATATTACACTATTCAGTCATAAAATTCGTTTAATCAATTTGCAGTTCGGACTTATTTTTCTTAATTGTTTTAACACCGAAGGAAAAATACAATATATGAAAAAGCCAAACGACGCCGAGTATGATGCATGGTGTATACAAATCCTTTCGAAGCATCATAAAAAGTCCAAAGCTCATAAGCAAAGTTACGGTAATCATAACCTTAACCTTTGTTTTCGGAGCCATTCCCTGTCCCTTTACATAGCTTTCAAGGTTATTTTTATAAAGTTTGGTGCCGATAAACCAGTTGCTCAACTTTTCGGAGCTTTTGGCAAAACAAACTGCCGCAAGCAATAAAAACGGAAAAGCAGGCAGAAGCGGAACAACGGCTCCCACAGCGCCGAGTGCAAGCCCGACACAGCCTAAAATAATAAGTAACACCTTTTTTATCTTCATTTTACATCTCCAATCGTTTCTTTTCTTTTTTAGTTTCAATCAAATGGCGCACCGCCGTAACGGGATGATAAAATATCATTCTCGGTCCCGAAAAACGCATTACTTCTCTGATTTTTTCTCTCATTTCAGCATTATAGCAATGCACCCTGCAGTTTGAACAAAATGTTTTTGTTTCCATAAACGGACATTTATCACAACGCTGTTTTGCATATTCATCAAGCTTTTTACATTCATCACACAATCCGTCCTTTGTGTGATGATTTTTTCTGCAATAAAGAGCAATCATTTGGGAAACAATCTGTTTTTCATACTCTCTCTTGTTTTTCATGCTTCGTGTCATCAGCTCATTCTCCCGTGCTCCACCGTATAAATATTGTCAACAATCCTCATAGTAGATTCTCTGTGGGATACAAGAACAACTGTTTTGCCCTGACG
>JBJEPL010000014.1:0-8330 GCA_051881215.1 Eubacterium sp.
ACCTTGTTATTAATTGTTATATGTACTGTTTTACTTGGAATTTTGATTGATTTATTATGCAATCAAATTAAGAAATTTACAGACAGAAAAAATGTTAAACTCCAAAATTTAACTGTTTAAAAATAGAACATTATAAAAAGGATAGACAAATTGTCTATCCTTTTATGTTAATCATTAGGTCTGTATTCAATGCCTGTATTATATTTTTGATTGTTGATACATTCCTTTTTAGCAATAACATCATCTAAATCAATATCATAACAATTTGCAATTGCAATGCAGTAATACATTATATCCCATATTTCTTCACCAACGGTTCCTTTTATATTTTCACCGTTAGCACGAAAATTTTTTCTGATTGCTTCGGCAAGCTCTCCTGTTTCCTCGGTAAGCTTTAAAAAGTAATCTTTTATCTGTTTGGGATTACAGTCCTTTGATTTGATATATTTTTGCAAATATTTTATTGTTGCGCTGATATCATTCATCTTTATTCTGCCTCGCTGAGCTTTTGACCCATAAGAACGCCCATAACGCTCGCCATCATAAGACCCCTTGTCCAGCCGGAGCTGTCGCCGAGGCAGTGAAGACCCTTAATGTTTGTGTTGAGGTTTTTATCCATTCTTACCTTGTTGCTGTAAAATTTAAGCTCCGGACCGTAAAGCAGAGTTTCTGTTGAAGCAAAGCCCGGAACAACAACATCAAGCATCTGTATGAATTCAATTATGTTTGTCATTGCCCTGTAAGGCATAGCGGCAGTGATATCGCCTGCAACCGCGTCCTTGAGCGTAGGCTTTACATTGCTCTTTGAAAGCTCGTGCGCCCATGTTCTTTTTCCGTCGAGAATATCTCCGTAACGCTGAACAAGAATATGACCTGCTCCGAGCATATTTGTAAGCTCGCCAACCTTTTGCGCATATTCAATAGGCTGATTAAACGGCTCTGTAAAATTGTGGCTTACAAGAATTGCAAGGTTTGTGTTTTCACTCTTTTTGTCCTTAAAGCTGTGTCCGTTTACAACTGCGAGGTCGTTGTCATAATTCTCCTGCGCAACAAATCCTCCCGGGTTTTGGCAGAAGGTGCGCACCTTGTTTTTCCAAGGCTTCGGATAACCAATGAGCTTCGATTCGTAAAGCGCCTTGTTTACCTTTTCCATAATTTCATTACGGCATTCAACACGAACACCGATGTCAACGGTTCCCGGATTGTGGGCAATATTATGCTCGGTGCAGAGCTTTTCAAGCCAGTCGGCGCCTCTTCTGCCTGTTGCAATAACAACCTCATCGGCAGTTATTTTTTTCTCAACGCCGTTGTCATCAATAATAACACCCTTACAAATTTTATCCTCAAGAATAATGTTTGTGCATTCGGTTGAAAACATCATCTCAACACCGTTGTCTGCAAGATGATTTTGAATTCTTAAATATAACTCCTGCGCCTTTTCCGTTCCGAGATGGCGGATAGGGCAGTCAACAAGCTTAAGTCCTGCCTTAATAGCATTTTTTCTGATTTCCTTGATTTCGTCGCCGTTACTGATTCCTTCAATTTTCGTATCGGCGCCGAACTGAAGATAAATCTTATCCGTGTAGTCGATAAGCTCCTGCGCAAGGTCCTCACCGATTAAGGTTGGCAAATCTCCTCCGACCTCATAGCTTAAGCTTAACTTACCGTCAGAGAAAGCGCCTGCACCCGAAAAACCGGTTGTTATTGCACAGCTTGGCTTGCAGTTTACGCAGTAGCCGACTTCAGCCTTTGGGCAGTGCCTTTTTTCAACAGGCTTTCCCTTTTCAATTAAAAGAATTTTCTTTTTAGATTTCCTTTTTATCAGCTCAAGAGCTGTAAAAATTCCGGCAGGTCCGGAGCCGACGATAATTAAATCGTAATCCATATAATAATCTCCTTTATACGCAAAAAAAATAACCGGACCGCAACAGCCCGATTGAATATTTTCGCTATCTATTGCATTTAATGATAGCATATTCTAAAATATTTGTCAAATATTCTTGTATAAAATATACTGCTCAATTGTTGCAACTAAATATAAAATCTGTTATAATTATTTATAACTATATAATCGGAGAATTGCTATGAGCGAATCTGCATCAATAAAAGAAATACTTGATTCCTGCGGAAAATACACGGGATTGACGATGGGCTCGTCAATGAAGCCGCTTATTCATCAGCAAAAGGATAACATCATCATTGTTAAAAATGAAGGCAGGCTGAAAAAATATGATGTTCCCGTATATGTTACTCCGAAAGGAAAGTATATAATGCACAGAGTTGTTAAGGTCTGTGACGACCATTATGTTATTGTCGGGGACAATCTTTTAAAAAAAGAGTATGTTACCGACGATATGATTTGCGGAGTTCTGGCAGGCTTTTATAAAAACGGAAAGCATTATGTTGACTGCCAAAATTCAAAGCTTTATAAGCTGTATTCAAGGGTTTGGGTAGCCATGCTTCCTGTCAGACCTGCTATTTTATTTGTTCCGAGATGTATCGGCTGGCTTAAACGCCGTTTGTTCAAAAGAGGAGATAATTAAGATTTGAAAAACAGTTCACAGAAATTTGCTAAATCCGATATAACGGTTATCAAATGGATTTATCAGGTTTGTAAATCGCAGCTCGGTAAGGTAATTATTCTTATTGCGCTAAATGCCGTTAATGCAACAATGTCTGTTTTTTTTGCAGGCTTTTCAAAAAATATAATTGACGGCGCAACGGTTTATCATGATATAAATCATATTATCAAATATTCCGTTTTGCTTTTGCTTATTGTTCTGCTTCAGCTTTTCTTTAATATTACAAGCAATTCACTTGCCGAAAGATGTAAGTGCAGGCTTGATATAGTATTAAAAAATCATATGCTTGATGCAGTAATGAAAAAGGATTATTCAAGCGTAACCTCTTATCATACCGGCGAAATTCAAAACAGAATGTTCAACGATGTTAATATCGTAACCGAGGGCTTTACGAGAATAATACCAAACGCCGTGTTCTTTTTTACAAAGCTCACCAGCGCGCTTATCTATCTTATCGTTATAGATAAGGTTTTCGCGTTTGTTTTTATGATAGGCGGTCTGTTTGTTTTCCTTATGACTCAAACCTTCAGAAAAACTCTCAAGCGCCTTCATAAAAAGGTTCAGGAAACAGAGGGAAAAACCCGTTCCTTTATTCAGGAGATTGTTATAAATCTTCTTGTTGTAAAAGCCTTTGTTGTCGAGGATAAGGTTAAGGAAAATACCGATGCTCTTCAGGAGGATAACTTCAAAGCTAAAATGCGACGCCGTAATTTCGGTATAGTTGCCAATGCGGGCTTGAGCAGCGTTTTCAGCATCGGAACGGTTTTTGCTGTTGCTTTCGGTGCATGGCGTCTTTTAAATAACGCTATGAGCTACGGAACAGTAACTGCAATGATTCAGCTTGTCAATCAGGTTCAGGCTCCCTTTGCTTCGCTTTCAAATATTATGCCGCAGTATTTTTCAACAATCGCTTCCGCCGAAAGGCTTATGGAGTTTGACGCTCTTGAGAACGAGTGTGAGATAAATAAAAAGGACATTGATGTTAAAAAAACATATGATAAATTATCGTCAATTTCATTCAAAAATATAAGCTTTAAATATGATAGGGATATTATCCTCGATGATACATCACTGTCGATTAATAAGGGCGATTTTGTTGCCATTATGGGTATTTCCGGAATAGGAAAAAGCACCCTGCTCAAGCTTCTTTTGGGCGTGTTCAGTCTTCAGGGCGGCGAAATTACATTAAAGCTTGACGACGGCGAGATTTCCGTGGATAAGCATACAAGAAGATTGTTTTCCTATGTTCCGCAGGGCAATATGCTCGTTTCGGGAACAATCCGTGATAATCTTACATTTATCAACAGCGACGCAACCGATGATGAAATTGAAAGAGCAATACGCATAAGCTGTGCAAAGCAGTTTATTGACGAGCTTCCCGACGGAATGGAAACCGTTATCGGTGAAAAGGGAATGGGGCTTTCCGAGGGTCAGATTCAGCGCCTTGCAATAGCAAGAAGCCTGCTTTCCAAATCGCCGGTGCTTTTGCTTGACGAGGCAACATCAGCTCTTGACGAAGCCACGGAAAAGCAGTTTCTTCAAAATCTTAAGGAACTTGAAAATGTTACCTGTATTATTGTGTCGCATAAAAAAGCGGCGCTTGAGATATGTAATAAAACAATAAAAATTATCAATGGTAAAATTATTAGTGAGGGATAAATTATGTTGATGACAAAATGGAGCAAAAGCATAGATCGGAATAATCCGTTGCCGGAGTATCCAAGACCGCAGTTTGTCAGAGATAGTTATATGAGTCTTAACGGCATATGGAAATGCTGTATTAAGAAAAATGATTCCCTGCCTTTTACATATACAAATTATATATGCGTTCCTTTTTCTCCCGAAACGGAGCTTTCCGGTCTGTGCAGAACAATTCAGCCTGACGACCGCCTGTTTTACAAAAGAGAATTTAAGCTTGAGGAAGGCTTTAATAAAGGAAGAGTATTCGTTAATTTCGGCGCCGTAGACCAAATTGCAACCGTCTATTTAAACGGAAAAAAGCTTGGAACTCATCACGGTGGATATACTCCGTTTAAATTTGAGCTTACTAAATTTCTTGTCGACGGCGAGAATGTGCTTGTAGTTGCAGTGCGTGATTTTACCGATACGAATGAGTATACCCGAGGCAAGCAGAAAATGAACCGAGGAGGTATTTGGTATTCTCCTCAAAGCGGTATATGGCAGTCCGTATGGCTTGAATCAACCCCTGAAAAATATCTTGAGAGCGTAAGGATTACACCTGATTATGATAATTCTCTTGTAAGATTTAAATATGAGGGAACAAGAGATGTTGAGGTCCTTATTTATGAGGGGGACAAGCTGATTGCAGATACAACCGATAATGTTGTTGAAATTCCGGATTTTCGCTCATGGAGCCCTGAGGACCCATTCCTTTATAATGTTGAATTTAAGGCCGAGGGAGAAACAATAAAGTCATATTTCGGTATGCGCAAATTTTCCGTCGGAAGAGATTTGGACGGAATATACAGGCTCTTTCTCAACAATAAACCGTATTTCCAAAACGGGCTTCTCGATCAGGGCTATTATCCCGACGGATATCTCACCCCACCTTCATATGAAGCAATGCTCAATGATATTGAGTTTGTTAAAAAAGCAGGCTTTAATATGATTAGAAAGCATATAAAAATAGAGCCTCTTATGTGGTATCATTACTGCGATGTTAACGGTATAATCGTTTGGCAGGATATGGTCAACGGCGGCGGTAAATACGGTCCAGAGGTTTCAGTTATTCCGTTTCTCGGTATTAAGCTTGACGATACAAATTATAAATACTTCCACCGAGAAGATGAGTACGCAAGAAAGCTCTATTTTAAAGAGCTTCGTGAAATGATAAAGCATCTGTATAACTGCCCTTGTATAGGCGTTTGGGTAGCCTTCAACGAGGGATGGGGACAGTTTGACAGCGCCAACGCCTATAAGTATATCAAAAAGCTTGATAAACACAGGGTTATTGATACAACTTCGGGCTGGCACGATATGGGTTCTACCGATGTTATATCAAAGCATATTTATTTTACTCCTATTAAGGTTAAAAAAGGTAAGAAGCCGTATGTGTTATCGGAGTTCGGAGGTCTCGGACTTAAGATTGCAAATCATACCTTTAACAACAAAATGTTCGGCTATAAAATATACAGAAGCAGAGAAAATCTCACCGCTGCCTATAAGCACCTTTATGAGAATACAATAATTCCTCAAATTAAGGACGGACTTTCGGCTACCGTATATACACAGCTTACCGATGTTGAGGACGAGCTTAACGGACTTATGACCTATGACAGAAAGGTCGAAAAAATAGATGTGAATACACTTAAAAATATTAATGAAAAGGTGAAATATTAATGAATCAGTTAGATGTTAAAGACGGTGTTAAAGCTCTCATCAAAACCAACAGGGGAGATATGAGCTTCGTTCTTTTAAAGGATACCGCACCGAAGGCAGTTGAAAACTTTATTACCCACGCAAAAAACGGATATTATGACGGCTTGATTTTTCACAGAGTAATAAAAGATTTTATGATTCAGGGCGGAGACCCTACGGGTACAGGCTGCGGCGGCGAGTCAATCTGGGGGAATTCCTTTGAGGATGAATTTTCAGTTGACGCCCGTAATTATTACGGCGCTTTGTCTATGGCTAACAGCGGTCCTAATACCAACGGGTCTCAGTTTTTTATAGTTCAGGCAAAGGATGTTCCCGACTCTCTGATTTCACAGATGGAGGGTCTTACGGACAGAGGATATCCGCAGGAGGTTATTGATAACTATAAAAAGGTCGGCGGAACACCTTGGCTCGATTTTCACCATACTGTTTTCGGTCAGCTTGTTGACGGTGAAGATGTCCTTGAGGATATTGCAAATGTTAAAACAGGAATGTCGGATAAGCCCGTTTACGATGTAGTCATAGAAACAATTGAAATAACAGATTAATTATGACAAATTACCTCCTCTTTGATGCTTATAATTAGTATCAGAGAGGGGGTATTTTTTTGATAATTTATGTTGATGTACTTTTTGTCATCAACTTTTTTATTACATTTCTGCTGCTCCTTTTTACAGGTAAAATGATTAAAAGAGAAGTTAAAATATACCGCCTGCTTATCGGCGCCGCGCTCGGCGGACTTTATTCGCTTGTAATTTTGTTTGACGAGCTTAATTTTCTTGTTTCCTTTTTTGGAAAAATTGCGGCGGCGTTAGTAATAGTTTTCGCGGCATTCGGATTTAAAAGGCTTTATCTTTATATTAAAGCAGCGGCAATATTCTTTTTCTCAAATATGCTGTTTTTGGGAATAATGCTTGCCCTTTGGTTTGCCTTTAAACCGCAGGGCATTACCGTTAAAAATAATGTTGTATATTTTGATATATCCGCAAAGCTTCTTCTTATATCCGCCGCTTTAGCGTATATAATTTCGGTTGCGGTTGTTAAGATATATAATCACACTGTCGCAAAAAAGGAAATATATTCCTTAACCGTTTTTAAAAATAATCGGCAGATACATATGTTTGCTTTTCTTGACAGCGGTAATAAATTGAGGGAACCGTTTTCGGATTATCCCGTTATCATCGCAGATAAAAGCAAGCTCGATTTTGATGAGGAACGAATCATTCCTTATAATACGGTAGGAGGTGAGGGGGTACTCAAAGCGTTTAAGCCTGATAAAATAATTTTATCTTCAGGAAAAAAGAAATACGAAACCGAAAGAGTGTATATTGCTCTTTCAACGGTTGATTCAAAGGATTTTTCAGCAATTTTAAATCCCGAAATACTAAATATATAAGGTGACAAATTATGATTAAAAAACTGAAATTATTATTTTTAAAATTGTTTAAAAAGCAAAAATGCTATTACATAAACGGCCCCGAAACTCTTCCTGCTCCTCTTTCAAAAAAGCAGGAGGAGCAAATAATGCAGGAGCTAAAAGCAGGCGACGATACGCACAGAGAGCTTTTGATAATACATAATTTAAGGCTTGTGGTTTACATTGCAAAAAAATTTGAAACAAAGAATGCAACAACAGAGGATTTGGTGTCAATCGGCTCAATAGGTCTTATGAAGGCGGTTAAAACCTTTAATCCCGAGAAAAATATAAAGCTTGCCACCTATGCCTCCCGCTGTATTGAAAACGAAATACTTATGTATCTGCGAAAGGTTAATAATATGAAAAGCGAGCTATCTTTTGATGAACCGCTTTCCGTGGATTGGGATGGCAATGAGTTAACCTTAAGAGATGTCCTCGGAACAGAGCCGGCAGATGTATATGAGGAGCTTGAAAGCGACGATGAAAAAAAACTTTTGCTTCGCGCAGTGGATATGCTTCCCGAAAAAGAGAAAAATCTTATGATAAAACGCTTCGGGCTTAACGGAGAAAAGGAGCATACGCAAAAACAGCTTGCAGACTCTCTCGGAATATCTCAGTCGTATATCAGCCGTCTTGAAAAAAGAATTCTTGAAAAAATACGCAATGAGCTTCTCCGCCAGACTGCATAAAAACAAAGACCGCGTAAAAGACGCGGTCTTTGTTGCTTATCATTATTCTTCAATTGTTTTTCCGCTGAATAAAAGACTGATGCACCAGATTGCGGCAAGACCGACAATACTGTAAATTATTCTTGAAAAAACAGCGTCCTGACCTCCGCATATCCATGCCACTAAATCAAACTGAAACAGACCTATAAGCCCCCAGTTAATTCCGCCGATAATAGCAAGAATAAGCGCTATGTTATTAATAATTTA
>JBJEPL010000015.1:0-8288 GCA_051881215.1 Eubacterium sp.
GTTCAGTTTGGAGATGGAAAATGTTTATTATACATAGTTTAAAAGAAAGCGATTGGAATAAATGTAAAGACAAAAAATACTATGGTGATTATTCTATAAATAAATTTGGATTTATACATTGTTCTGAAATATCAACATATCAATGGGTGGCACCTAACTTTAAGAATGAAACTGAAAAAATGGTATTATTGGTTATTGATACTGATAAATTAGAAAATAAAATAGTTTGGGAAGATTTAAGAAATTGCGGAGTAAAATATCCACATATATATGGACTTCTCAATACAAATGCTGTTGTAGATGTTGTTCCTCATCTTTGGAACGATGATAAGGAATGGATTGTTAATGAAGAATTACTAAAATATAACAATGGAAAATAAGTTTTAATTAATGTCTTGAGTACAATAAAAAATCAGGGTATCTTATGATACCCTGATTTTTATTTAATACATTTTAGAAGAACGGTCGTGCGCCTTCAGGCAAATCAGCGTTATCCGTTGCGTTCGGGTCGAACATATAGATATCGTCTACATTATTCTCTGCTTCTTCATATTCAGCCTCGGAAATAAGGTAAACGCTTCCCGATTCAACGATATTAAGCTGGAGTGTGCGCCAGTTTGTAAACCTGTGCAATCCAAGATAATAAGCATTCATTTCAACCGTATCGCCTATACAGCTTCCCCAGATTTCGGAATAGTAGCCGTCCAAATCCAGAGTGCCGTTAGGGGCGTAGAACATTGCGCCGATTTTACCGTACATTGCGAAGTAATTGATATCTCCGCGGTATGAGCATACAGCGTTTGGAAGCTGTTTTGCATTGTTTTCTGCATTTTCACTCTTGGAATAGATATCATACAGATTAACATCGCCTCGGTTAGCAACAAGATATGTCAGCTTCATACTTACAGTTGTTGAAATATTGATATTATTATCAGCATAAACAACTACAGGGAAGGTTAAGCCGTTAACCGATGTTGTACCGTAGCTGTCAAAGCCGACAATTGATGTGTTGCCGACGATGGAGTCAATGGATATATTCACATTGCTTGCAGAGCAGCTGAAATCGTTGCCCATATAAACAAGGCTGTCCTGCCTGAGTACGCACTGCCCGAGGATTACGGTATCATATGTACCCATAAGCGATGCATTTTTGTTAAGCGTAAGCTCACCTAAAGAATAAACGCTTCCGTTTTTCGGTGAGAAGGTCTGTACAATGTTAAAACCAAGCTCCTTAAGGCTGTCAATAAGGTCGCCTAAAACAGTGCCGTCGCTTGAGCTTACATATGATTTCTTCACAAATGTGCTGTTATTAAAGGTTTCAGGCATTACCCAAAGGTCTGAATTGTGGCGAAGTGTAAGATATTTAGGAGTAAATACATAACCGCCTGCTGCAATTCTTGAATATGCAAACTCTTTAATGTAGCTGTTGTAAGAAATGATGTTTTTACCGATATAGAATACAGAGCCCTTGGCTGTATCGCTGGAATCGCTTGCAAGCTCTTGTTCTGTATCAATGGTATTTGTATCGGTGATTGCCTCTTCGCCTGCCTGTGACGGGTTGTCGCCGCCGCCCGTGCCGTCGTCCGAGCCTTCACCGCCGTCATCAATGCTGCCCTTTTCGCCGCGCACATAATCGCCTGCTTTACCAAGCTCAATGTAGCTTAATGCGGTAAGGTTTCCTCCTACGAAAACGGTAGCGCAGTCTCTGATTTTAATAAAGCTTGTTGATGCCTGCATACTGCCTGCAACATAGAAATCGGAGTAAGAACCGCCGTCGATAGAGGTATTTACCTTGAGCTTCTTTCCTACATATATAGTGGCATCGTGGCGCAGGGTTAAATACTTATTGCTTACATAGTCGCCCTTAACCCTCATTGTTGTGCCGGCATAAATCTTGTTGTAGCCGCCTGTGTAGAAATCGCCGCCTACATAGAAATATCCTGCATTTGCATACTTATAGTCGGTGTCGCTGTCGCCTTCGCATTTGTATGCATCGGTCATTGCGGCCGTGTTATCACCGAGATTTGTTTCGTCAAGAACCTTTCCGATTTCAGCAAATTTACTGCAAATGAAATCGCCGTAGAAATAGCCCTTGCACATATCCCTAAACTTAAAGGTTCCGTCAACATAACCGCTTCCGCGAACAATAAATTTGTTTGCCTGCGACTGGTTTCCGCTTTGGTCAAACTGGTTTGCGAAAAATCTGAACTTTGAGGTGTCTATACCTGTAAGATTCATAGCACCCTGTTCAATAATATTCATAACGCGGTTTCGCGATTCTTCATCTGTCAGCTCGGTCTTTCCGTCAACTGCAACAACAACATTCTGCTTCAGGCAGACAATGCAGTTTGCATAAAGCGTTCCGCCGACATAAATATTTGAATTTGAATAAACATCGAAATCGGCAGAGGAGTTTGTGTGGCCTGAATTGTCAATAGATAAGCCCGATTTATTCGCAATCATATTACCGCCGACATAAACATATGAGCTTGTAAAGCTGTCAACATCATTATATTGCTGGTTCATATTGACCTTGGTACATCTCTTTGACAGGAAGTTGCCGTCGCACAGGAACATTGTATCAGTCATTATTGCCGTGGCTTCGGAGCTGAAGAAGCTTCCGCCGATAAAGGTTTTTGAGTTCTCCTGCCCGAGGAATGACGAATACTTATATGCGTGGTCTGCGTTAGGATAAATATTAAGGTCGCCGTTAATATATGCTGTTGCAAAGTTCTGGAAAGCACCGCCCCAGCCTGTAGGCTCGTCTTTACCGATATTTATACCGCTTCCGAGATATAAAACAGCATCATAATATCTGGTGTCGTCTGCGGTCCAGCCGTTTCTTACAGAGAAATTATTTGTTGAGCTGTAAAGAACCTCCTGACCGCTTGCGTTGAATGTAACCTTACCGATTGCGATAAACTCACCTGCATTGATAAGACAGTCGCCGTATTCAAGCTCTCCCTGACAGGAGAATACAGCGCCGTTGAGATTGCAGGCAGCATCGGAATTAAGAGTAACATTACCGCCGAAATGAGCTACCGAATTAGGTTCATTAAAGAGCGCAATATTAGCGTTGTAATTATTGTCATCAGATCCAAGATATCCGCCGATATTCATAGATGCTTTTTGGAAATAATATCCGAAATTAAGCATTGAACCGCCGATTGCAACGGTTTGGTCACCGCCGACATACATAACAGCAGGAACCGTTGTTCCGCTTTTACCGCCGTTACATATTGAATAACCGCTTCTTAACCTGTCATATTTGGTTTCATTGATAAGCATAGATGTGCTTCTGTCACTGAAATCTCCGCTCATATCCTGAGTAAGATTGCCGAGAACTACGAAGGTACCGAGATTATAAATCGGAGCACCGTAGTTAAAATCACCGAAGCAGCTAAAGGAACAGCCTTCTGCAACATAAATTGCACTGCTCAACTGAATATTTACCGAACCGCTTACATAAGTATTTCCGGAACGAATTAAAAGAGCCTCGCCTCGGTTAGATACATAGTCAAGAGATTTTGAGTAATTATTAACAGAAAGATCACTGTCAATATAAATATTGCCGTTTCCGTCGAAATAGCCCTTGTAGGTAAGGGTACTTCCGCTGTTGCCTATAAAGGTTTCCGAGCCTGCACCGAAAGCTATATCGGATACGGTTGTTGAGCCGTTGGAATTTGTTGTATCAACACCGCCCATCAAATATGAAATGCCGTTGTTAGTATAATTGCAGTTTGTAATTGTTGTAAGACCGGAGACATAGGCAAAGCCTCCGCTGTCAACAGTCATTGAGCCTGTAATATAGAGAGGGCAGTCAAGAAGTAAGCTTCCGTCATCTCTTATATTTACTGTAGCAAAATTAAACTGATCTCTTTCAGGAAGATAGATAAAGCCGTCTATATCAAGGCTTATTCCTGCTGTAATTGTTGAATTCGGACCTAAGAAAACATTTGCAAGCTGGGTTGAATCCAAAGTGTTGTCAACACTCGATACAGTAATTTTACCCGAACCGCTGCTCATATTAAGTGCATTTATTGCATAGCATTTTGAATTTTGAGTAGCAGAAAGACTCGCGCAGGTAACAGTATCATCACAAATAAGAGTATGACCCTGCGAAATTGAAATAGTATTATTGGTTACCGTCAGGTTTGACCTAAACCAGCTTAAGCCGCTTCCCTCAAAGGAGGCTGAATTTGTAACATTAAGAGCAACATAGCAATACATTGTTCCCTTATTCAAAAATGCATTGCTGAAGGATTGTGTAATAATCGTATCACTTTCAAGAAGTCGTCCGTCACCGATGTATACCGTTGAACCACTTTGGTTGTTGCAGAATTCTACGATATTGTAAAACGGATAACGGCTGTAAGTAAGTGTTCCTGTTTTAATTAAACCGTAAACGCTTAAAACGGAGCCTGTTCCGCTGTTAATATATACATGACGCTCTTTGGTTGACTTACTTCCCAAGCAGCCGCCGATATATACATTACAGTCGTTTTCAAGCTGAAGTGCATTATATGAGCTTGAGCTTGTATTGGTTGTATTTGAGCCGTAAACACTTCCGCAGCAATACATATCTCCGCTGTCAAAATACATAACGAAGAGCGAGTTAACATCGCCGGTTACATAAATTTCACCGCTGTGTTCAATTGAGCGGTAGTCCTTATCGCCGTTAAGAGTAAGATTTCCTTTAGCCTTAATTACGCTTCCTTCATAGGTGAAAAGCTTTGAGTTAAAGGTAATATCGCCTGTTGAAAAAATTGAACAGCTGATGCCTACAACATCAGAATCTGAACCGCCGATTGTAACTGAAGCAGACTTGATAAGAGAGCTTGTTTTTGAATAAACGCTTGCTGTTGAGATTGAAACGGATGCAAGCGCTTCCATAGAAGCATTTTCATCAAGCTCAATTGTATCAGCCATAGAAATTGTTCCGCCTACAACAACTGATGAGCCCGGACCTATATAGCTTGTTCCCGAAATGGTAACATTGCCTGCGCAGTAAAGTCTTGCATTTGTTGCAAGATACAGGCTTTTCATATCAATGTTTCCAAAGCAATACACAACGCTGTTATCTCTAATCTGAAGCTGATTGAGTATGCTCATATTTCCGGTAACAATAAGTGTTGCAGGCGCACCTGCGGAACCTCCGCTGTTACCGACGTCAATATTTCTATCGGCACTATATATTATGCTGGATCTATAGACAGTCATATCACCTGCTACCAGAGCGATTGCCTCGTCAGATGTTGCAGCATATACGGTAGCACTCGCGTTTTTAACACTGTTGCCGCTTGCGAAATATTTACCTGCCATAGCCGTAGTACCGCTGCTGCCGCTACCGGAAATGGTTTTTGCACCTGTTGAGCCATCTGCCCATGTTGCTTCTCCTGCCATTGTAACAGTATTACCCGAAACTATAGGCATCGGAACACTGCTTCTCAGGCTGTAATTCATCTTACTATCATATTCTTCTCTCAATTTATATGAGGTGAAGTTACTTCCAATGATTGATGAAATGGAATCCATATTCGGGCCTAAAAATACATCGGTTCTTTTAGGCGGAATGGAGTTGTTATTTTCGTAGTCTTTTATGCTTTGAAGCTTATCGTCATATGAGCTTACAAAAACATCCTGAATGGAGGCTTTTTTCTGATCTACGATATCCTTTGCATATTTAGTTTCATATCCGCTGTCTGTATTATCGGCAATAAACTGATTATAGTATTTTTCAACAGCCTTAATGCCGTAATTGTCTGTATTATCAATATTTTCTGTTTTGAATTCATCTATATATGATGAGGCATTTCTTAAAACACCGTTATCATCATAGAGATTTTCACCCTTAAAGGTTGTATGAGCATTACCTGTTAAAGGAATAAGAGATGCAGAAGCTGATGCTTTGCTGTAAGTAAAGAGAGGAGAGGTCTCGGCGCTTGTAAGTGCGGTATCGGAAGCGTATGTATCATCGGTATATTCAACACCGTTGAGCAAATCAGTCAAATCATTGCTCATATTTTTAACGGCTTCCTTAACAGTTCTTGAGCCGGTTGCCTCGGAATCTCCGAGTTCCTCCTGGGTTTTTGTAGCATTGCGTATGGACTGATTAACCTGACGGGTGAAATAAGGCTTCATATTAGGAACTGAAATATATTCGCTCTGCTCCTGGAATGTTCTTGCGATTGCAAATTTTGCGCCCGTTTCGGTTGCCGGATTCATAGAAACGCCGTTTATTCCTGCATAAATATTCGAGGTATCTCTGTTAACCTGGACACCTGCAACAGTAAGATTTTGTGATGACACAATTTCATTATCATCATTATATTTGTTAAATTGTATAGAGTAATTGATGGTGCCTGCCGTATCCGCAACATTTGCAAAAAGCAGATTTGAACCACTGCCGTATACAGAGTCTGTTGAATTTTCTTCAAGCTCCTCAACAAGTCCGTAAAGGCCTATATTTCTTACGCTTGCAAGCATTTGCTCGGCATGGTATTGGCTTATATCATATACAATAGACGACTGGTTGTTGAGTGAATATGTTCCGTCATCGTTATAAACAAGATTTTGAGCTTGAGCAATAATTGCTTCCTGCTGTGAGACAGTCGTAACATTGTTTTTCTCAAAATACACATTGGCTGCATCTGTATACTTGTTTTGAAGGGTAAGAGTGCTGCTTACCTGCGAAAAATCAATTTGATTAATTATATTGAGCACTGTTTGAGTCTGTTCAAGAAACTGCTGATTTTGAACATAAAGGTGAGTAGAGTCATCGTGATTTTCTTTGAGTGAGCTGTTAAATAAAATGTTATCAACAGCAGTATATGTAACCTGTCCGTAATCGTCAAAGGTGTTATCGGTTTCCTTTGTCATTTCATCATAGGCATTGGAATTATTATCAATATTATCGTAATCCTGATCTTTAACACGGCTGGCATTGAGTGCCTGAACGCCTATTGATATATTTGAGTTGGAGTGAACATCGCCGTTAGTGATTACCTCTGACAGATTTATATTTACGAGGCTGTTGTAATTCGGCTCACCGCCGAATATTCCTATTATAGGCTGAACAATTTTTCCGTTTATACCGTTAATCAAGCCTTCAAAGGAAGCGGTGATTTCGTTAAGTGTTCCTCCGGTTCTTCCGTTAATTTGAAGCGCCGGATTTTGTTCGGTACCGTTCGTTGAGCCTGCGAAAACGGTATATTTAAGCGCTCTTGGCATATCAACATAGTTAGCCTTACAGCGCACAAAGGCTGTTTTTTGTAAATGAAGAGCCTTGATATCAAGGATATTTGCAAAGAATGTGCTGTCATCAACATCAACGGTAATTTTATAATAGCCTGTTGTTATATATTCATCTTCGTTTGTTATGGTTTCCTGATTAAGAACACCCTTTTGCTCAATTTTAACGGTCATTTTATCCTTGTATTTGCCGTTGACATCATATCCGTTTTTGGCAAGATATTCGTATGCTATATCCTCGAGAGAGCCGTCAGCCGAGCCGATATTTGAAGCAACTGCCGTTCCTGCTGCATCGACTGCATTTTGAAGCTTTGCGCCGCAGTAATAATGCAGTCCTATATCAATGGATAGGGCAGTAAAGCCGAGAATGACAGTCAAAACTATGGCTGTCATTACCATTATCGCTCCTCGTTCATTTTTTATATTGTTAAGTTTTTTCAAGGCCATCACCTCTGATGAATGTTTAAAACCCAATAAAAATACTTTGATTAATCCTGTGTTTTAATATCCTCTGCTTTTGAATGGGCAAGTGAAAACTCTGTCTGCAAGCGGTAAATCAAATCCTCCGCTTTGTCAATCGTGCTTTCATAAATTCGTGCAATTTCAGAAAACTGTCTGTTGGAATCCGAAGTAAGCCCCGATTCTATTTGATCGTTTAGGCTTTTAATTTCTGCTCGGTTTTTGTCAACCTTTTTTGTAAGATGAGCAACATCGCGCTGTAAATCGCGGTTTTTATCCTCAAGCTTTTTATTTTCTTCCGCAAGCAGTCTGTTTTTTGCAGTAAGCTTTTCAAGCTTTTCAGCCATATCCTGATATGCCGTGCTGTTAACAACATCTTTATTGCCTGCGCTTGAAGCCTCTGCCTTTAATTTGTCGCGTTCCTTCTGGCAGTTTTCAAACAGAACAGACATCTGCTTTAAATCGCCCTTTACCTGATTAAGCTCACATTCGAGCATGGCATTTTCATTTTTCAAATCATTAAAGCGGGTATCTAACAGCTTGCTTGCTGTTTGATTTGTTTCAAGGAGATTTTTTTT
>JBJEPL010000016.1:0-2429 GCA_051881215.1 Eubacterium sp.
ATCTAAAATACAGGCGATATTCAAACTCTAAAGGATGCTAAAAAGCTCGGTGTATCGGATAAGTTTATCGGTATGGTATGGAGAATGAGCGAGGCAGAGGTGTTTAATCTTCGTAAGGAAAATAATATTTTCCCGGTTTATAAAATGATTGATACCTGCGCTTCGGAGTTTGATTCCTATGTTCCGTATTTCTATTCAACCTATGAGCAGGAAAATGAATCAATAGTATCCGATAAAAAGAAAATCGTAGTTCTCGGATCAGGTCCTATCCGTATCGGTCAGGGCGTTGAGTTTGACTATTCAACAGTTCATGCAATTTGGTCTATCCGCGATGCAGGATATGAGGCAATTATCATTAACAACAACCCCGAAACCGTTTCAACGGATTACACAACCTCCGATAAGCTCTATTTTGAGCCGTTGACAGTTGAAGATGTTATGAATATCATAACGCTTGAAAATCCGCTCGGCATAGTTGTTTCTCTCGGCGGTCAAACTGCAATTAACCTTGCACCACCGCTTGATGCTCTCGGAGTTCCGATTATAGGTACAGATGTTGAGGCAATAGACAGAGCCGAAAACAGGGATTCCTTTGAAAAGGTTATGGAGGAGCTTGCAATTCCTCAACCAAAGGGTCTTGCCGTTACCGATATAGAAGAGGGCGTAAGAGTTGCCGCGTCAATCGGCTATCCCGTGCTTGTAAGGCCGTCTTTTGTTCTCGGCGGCAGAGCTATGCAGATTGTAGCTAATGAGGAGTCGCTTCGCCATTATCTTCAGACTGCCGTTGAAATTAATACAGAACAGCCTGTTCTTGTTGATAAATACATTATGGGCAGAGAGCTTGAGGTTGACGCTATATGCGACGGAGAGGATGTATTTGTTCCGGGTATTATGGAGCACGTTGAAAAAACAGGCGTTCACTCCGGTGACTCAATTTCAATTTATCCAACCTTCTCCGTATCGCAGGAGGTTAAGAATAAAATCCTCGATTATACCGTTAAATTGGGTAAGGCAATAGGCATTAAGGGTCTTTATAATATTCAGTTTATTGCCGATGATAAGGACGATGTTTATGTTATCGAGGTTAATCCGAGGTCTTCAAGAACAGTTCCTTTCCTTTCAAAGGCTACCTCGGTTCCTATGGCTCATATTGCAACACAGGTCATTCTCGGCCACTCTTTAAAGGAGCAGGGCATAACCGAGGTTTATCCTAAGGAAAAGAAACGCTGGTATGTAAAAGCCCCTGCCTTCTCCTTCTCAAAGCTCAAGGGTATGGATACCTATCTTTCACCTGAAATGAAATCAACGGGCGAAGCAATAGGCTACGATTCCTCGCTTACAAGAGCGCTTTATAAAGCAATTCAGGCGTCGGGACTTACTGTTGCAAACTACGGTACTGTCCTCGTTACAATAGCGGATCAGGACAAGCCTACCGCCCTTCCTTTAATTAAACGCTTTTATGATTTAGGCTTTAATATTGAGGCAACAGAGGGTACTGCAAAATATCTTAAATCACACGGTATCCGCACAAGAGTTAGGCAGAAGCTTACCGAGAACGAAAGCGATGAAATTCTTATTGCTCTTCGTCAGGGCCATATCGCTTATGTTATCAACACAATTGATATTAACGCAGGCGACTCTCATTCGGACGGCTCCGAAATCAGACGCGCCGCCGTTGAAAATAATGTAACAATGTTCACCTCGCTTGACACCGTTAAGGTTCTTCTTGATGTTCTTGAGGAGATAACTCTCGGTGTATCAACAATAGATGCGGAGTAGTTTTTATGTATAAAGAAAGCATTTATAAAATTTTATCAAATGAACCTCTGACAAGAGATGTATATAAAATGGTAATCGAGGGCGATACGCAGTATATTACAGCTCCGGGCCAGTTCGTCAATATAAAGCTCAATAATAAGTTTTTGCGCAGACCTATTTCAGTCTGCGACTATGATGAAAATACAATAACCCTTATTTATAAAACAGTCGGCGAGGGCACGGAATATATGTCAACTCTCCCTGTCGGATTTGAGCTTGATATTTTAACCGGTCTCGGAAACGGCTATGATATATCACCTTCAAAGCGCCCTTTGGTTATCGGCGGAGGCGTTGGCGTTCCGCCAATGTATAATCTTACAAAGGAGCTTGTTAAAAACGGTCAGAAGCCGATTGTAATTCTGGGCTTTAATACAAAAGAAGAGATTTTTTACGAGCAGGAGTTCAAAGCACTTTGCGATGATGTAACAGTCACAACTGTCGACGGCTCCTACGGAGTAAAGGGCTTTGTAACAGATGCCTTCCCCGATGATTACGATTATTTTTACACCTGCGGACCTCTTCCTATGTTCAAGGCAGTGTATAACGCCTCTAAAACATCAGGTCAGTTCTCCTTTGAAGAGAGAATGGGATGCGGCTTCGGCGCCTGTATG
>JBJEPL010000017.1:0-2424 GCA_051881215.1 Eubacterium sp.
ATTATACTGCATAACTCCTTTAAAAACAATAATATTTTTTTAATATTGACTAAATTAATTATTAATTATAATATATTCGTAGGTGATGCTAATGATATATGCTGTTATCGCAATAATAATTATATTATTGTTTTTATTCTGTTACTATCAAAACAATAAGCTTGATATAACGGAATATAATTTAAATTCCGATAATCTTAATAAACCGATTACAATAGTGCATCTTTCCGATTTTCATTCAAAGCCCTTTAATGCAGTATTAAAAAAGGTATCTGAAATTAAGCCTGACTATATTTGTATTACAGGCGACTACATTAATGACCGAGCCAAAAACAAGGAGAAAATGATTGATTTCGGAAAAAAGCTTGTTCAGGTTGCTCCTGTAGTTTATATAACCGGAAATCATGAAAGGCGTCTTGACTTTTTTGAAAAGCTCATGGAAGAATTAAAAGGAATAGGCTTTAATGTTTTATTAAACGAAGCAGTTACTATCGGAGAGGTTACATTTCTCGGTCTTGATGAAAATCAGGCGGATTTTGAGGATTATAAGGCAAGAAAAAACGGTACCTTTGAATACAGGGATATGTGTCCTTATTTTTCTCTTATTGAGGGTTCGGAAAAATACAAGGTTGTTTTAAGCCATTTTCCTGAAAATTTTGAAGAAATTAAGCAGATGAATTATTCAAAATATAATTTTGACCTTCAGTTATCCGGTCATGCTCACGGTGGTCAATGGATTATGCCGTTTATAGGTCCTCTTTACTCGCCCGGTCAGGGAGTTTTCCCCAAATATGCAAGAGGCTCTTTCGGCGACAGGCCGAAGCTTATTATCAGCAGGGGGCTCGGAAACGCGGAATTTCCTTTGCGCTTATTTAATCACCCGGAGATTAATGTTATAAATATTTCATCAGTAAAAAAACCTTGACACAAAGTCAAGGTTTTCGTATTTTATGATATATAATATTGTGCCTGCGCTGTCCAAAGCTCATAATATTTACCATTAGCATTTAAAAGCTCGCTGTGGGTACCTAATTCTACAAGCTCAGCATTGTCGAAAACAGCTATTCTGTCGCAAAAGGCACAACTTGATAATCTATGTGAAATATAAATAGCTGTTTTATTGTCAACAAAAGAATTGAAACGACTGTATATTTCATTTTCAGCAACCGGGTCAAGCGCTGCGGTGGGTTCATCAAGAATAACAACAGGAGCATTTTTATATAATGCTCTTGCAAGTGCAAGCTTTTGTGCCTCACCACCTGATATTTCAACACCTTTTATATCCAAATCTTTATAAATGTAGGTCTGCTCTTTATTTCCCATAGAAAGCACACGGTCTTTAATATTCGCTTTATCAAGTGCATCAAAAAGCTTGTCAATATCATAGCTTTCCTCAACGGAAACATTGCGTGAAAGCGTTGTCGAAAATATTTTAAAATCTTGAAATACAACTGAATAAAGGCTATTGAGACTTTCTTTTGTATATTTTTTTATGTTTATGCCGTTTATCAAAATTTCACCGTCTGTCACATCATAAAATCTGCAAAGAAGTTTTATAAATGTAGTTTTTCCGCTTCCGTTTCTACCGACAACAGCAAGATGCTCTGCGTCTTTAATTTTGATATTAATATGCTTTAAAGCGTAATCATCGCTTTTTGAATATTTAAAAGAGACATCTTTGAATTCAATTTCAAATTCTTTGGATAAATCAAGTATTTCCTCCCCGTATGTCATATCATCGTTGATATCGAGAATTTCAAAATAACACTTTGCAAGCGGAACAATTTCTTCAAGCTTACCGAGTGTATTTGCAAGGAGCATAACACCGTTGATAATTTGCATAAATGAACCGCAATACATTACAAGAGAGCCAATTCCGAATAATCCGTAAAGGCCCTTAATACCAATAAAAAGATAGACACCGAAACCAACCAAGGCACCCAGTATTGCAACAAAAGAGCTTGTCTTGGCAGTATGAAGAGATATTCTTCTTAATGTTTTTTCACCATCTGTCAGAATTTTATCAGTAGCCACATGGTCAATCAGCTTCTGTTCCTTATAAAGTCTTATTTCCTTTCCGGTACGGTAATCCTTAAAAATATTAATGAAAGCATAGAATATTCTGTCAAGCTCTGCATAAGCCTCATTTGCTTTTAAATATGATTTGTTTAAATTTACAGCCACTATTAAAATTATTACTGCCATTATGAGAATAGATATAATAATAGTAATAAGAAATATGGGTTTTTCAAAAAATGAGCCGCCTGTTTTGGTAAAACCGATTTTTAAAAGAGGAACAATTATTATTACGGAAATTATCAGAGTAAAAAGACCTTTTAAAAACTGCGATGTTGTCCAAATAAAATACGGGAATCTTGCCCATCTGCTCTTCCCTGCCTCATCATAATTATGAATAATTCGTTT
>JBJEPL010000018.1:0-2411 GCA_051881215.1 Eubacterium sp.
CTATGCTAAAGAAAAAAAGAACTATATACGATAAGCTTAAAACCCTCCTTTTCGGCAAGGATTTGCGTGTTAAAACAGGTGCTCCTTATACCGAAGTGAGGGCTTTTGATTTTTCGTCATATTATCCCGAGGAAAAATATATTTTCAATCAAAATGCTCCAAATGAAAATATTATTGATATAAGGTCATACGGCGCCGATATAAAGAATGAGGATAACGCTCCTTTTATCAACAGAGCAATAGAAGACGCTCAAAAAACAGGTGCGACGGTTTTTATCAGCGGCGGTGATTATATCACTTCTACGGTCATTCTTAAATCAAATGTGACGTTGTTTATAGATAAAGGCTCTGCGCTTTGCGCTAATACAAGCGGAAGGGGATACGAGCAGTTCAAAGCCATTGTGTATGCTGAAAATGAGGAGAATATAACGCTTACAGGCGGAGGCAAAATTAAAGGAAACGGCAATCTTTTCGGAAGAAAGCCTGTTGCCGATAAAAATAACACACATCCTGCAAAGTACATAGATGTTATTGAAATGCGCCGCGATTACCGTTCACAGCTTCGTTTTGCACATGAGAGTAAATACGGCGGACCCGTAAGCCTTAAAAATTGCAGGAATATAATTATTGATAATTTTATTATTGAAAACAGTGCTTACTGGACATTGAAAATTTCAAACAGCCGTGATATAACAATCAAAAATTTTGTTATCAATAATAACAGAAATGTTGCCAACGCCGACGGAATTGACATTGCAGGAAGCAGTAATGTCAACATAAAGCATTGCTTTATTTCAACGGCAGACGACGGTATAGTTATAAAAAACGCAGTATGGCTGTCAAATACATCTCCTATGGAAAATGTAAATATTTCCGACTGTGAAATCATAAGCCGTACCAATGCCGTAAAAGTCGGTACCGAAACAACCTACGATATAAGTAATATTAATATCAATGATTGTAAGCTGTTTATGACGGATCTTTATCCCGGGAGTGTTTCCGGAATTTCGCTTGAAGCCTGCGACGGTACTGCTTTGAGCAATGTTACTATCAGCGATATTGAAATGGATAGATGCACCTGCCCTGTTTTTATCCGCCTTGCAAACCGTAACAGAGCAAGTAAAGTAAACTCTCAAAGCGCTAACGCAATTGAATTTTCAGGTAAGGCGCAAAGGGGAGCCTCTGCAAGGAAAAAAAGATTTGATATGAAAAGCGAAATAAATGGTATAACTATAAAAAATGTCAACGCAAGCGCAGTGGAAATACCCGTTATTATTGCCGGCTTTAAGCAAAAAGGAACCGTCAAAAGAGTAAAGAATGTAACGCTTGACAATATTAATATAAAATATGCCGATATCCCCGAAACGAAGGATAGAAGGCTCTTTATTCCCGAATATTCAAAGGAATATCCTGAATGCTGGAGATTCAGAAATCTTCCGTCATACGCTTTATGGATAAGGCATGCTGAAAATATCAGAATAAATAATTTTACCTGCTTGCATTCTCAACCGACATGGAAAAAAGAGATTATCAGGCAGGATGTAATATAAAAATCAGTTAAAAAAGATAAAATAAGGTGTTAGATATGCTTTTAAAAATATTAATTTGTTTTGTTGCCGGAATCGGCGCAGGCTTGGGTACAGGCTTTGCGGGAATGAGCGCCGCTGCTGTTATCAGCCCGCTATTAATAACATTTTTAGATATGCCTGCATATGAGGCAGTCGGAATTGCACTTGCAAGTGATGTTCTGGCAAGCGCCGTAAGCGCCTATACTTATAAGAAAAATAAAAATCTTGATGTTAAAAACGGCGTCATAATGATGGTCTTTGTTTTGCTGTTTACTTTGGTAGGAAGCTATGTTGCAAGCCTTATACCAAACTCAACGATGGGCAATTTTTCTGTATTTATGACAATGATGCTCGGAATTAAGTTCATTGTAAAGCCTGTTATGACAACAAAAGAAAAAATGAATCAGACGAGCGCTAAAAAAAGAGCAATTCAAGCTGTTTTATGCGGAACAATAATCGGATTTATCTGCGGCTTTGTCGGTGCCGGCGGCGGAATGATGATGCTGCTGATATTGACAACGGTTTTAGGCTATGAGCTGAAAACGGCTGTAGGTACAAGCGTGTTTATAATGAGCTTTACTGCTTTAACAGGCGCTGTAAGCCATTTCGCAATTGGCGGTATGCCTGATATTGTCTGCCTTGTTTTATGCGTGGTATTTACTCTGATATGGGCGAGAATTGCGGCAAGATTTGCAAACAAGGCGTCAAATAAAACTCTCAACAGAGCAACGGGAGTAATACTCCTTATTCTCGGAATAGTTGTTTTGGGAGTTAATTTTATTAAATAAATGAGATTGTAAAATAAAGTGTGTAAGTTAGAAAATAGCTTGCACACTTTTTGCA
>JBJEPL010000019.1:0-32549 GCA_051881215.1 Eubacterium sp.
AAGGCTGTTATCCGTGCAGCTATCAATGTTCAGAAGGCTCATCCTGATTGGACTGTTGCTCCTGAAATTATGATCCCTCTTGCTTGTGATACAAAAGAGCTTAAATATGTTAAGGATATCGTTGTTGCAACTGCTGACGCAGAGATTGCTGCTGCCGGCGTTGATATGAAGTATGAAGTAGGTACAATGATTGAAATTCCTCGTGCCGCTCTTACAGCAGACGAGATTGCTAAAGAGGCTGAATTCTTCTGCTTCGGTACTAACGACCTTACACAGATGACATACGGCTTCAGCCGTGATGACGCAGGTAAGTTCCTTGATGCTTACTATGATGCAAAGATTTTCGAGAACGACCCATTTGCAAAGCTTGACACCGTAGGCGTTGGCGCTCTTATGAAGATGGCTGTTGCAAACGGTAAGGCAACCCGTCCTGACCTTCACTGCGGTATCTGCGGCGAGCACGGCGGCGACCCAAGCTCTGTTGAGTTCTGCCACGAAATCGGTCTTGATTATGTATCATGCTCACCGTTCAGAGTTCCGATTGCCCGCCTCGCTGCTGCTCAGGCTGCAATCAAAGCAAAGAAATAATTATTAATACTTAAAAATTAATACAAAAAAAGGAGTTCTGTTTCAGAGCTCCTTTTTTATATATTCGCAGTACATATTCAATATGTCAATTTTTGTTTTGCTGTAAAGCATACGGGCGCCGACGGTGTCCTCGATTTCGTTGAAAACAGGCTCGCCGTTATCAAAAATAAAATCAATTCCGACATAGTCGCTCTTTACAAGAGTGAGTATATGCTTGCACAAAGCCGTTTCCTTTTCGCTCATATCATATGGTATTGCTTCGCCGCCAAGGCAGAAATTTGAGCGGAAATCCGTTTTGCTTACCCTTAAAACCGAAGCTATGATTTTACCCCCGATTGCCCACACACGCAAATCCTTTCCCAAATCACTGCAGGGCTTTTGATAAACAAAGCCGTTTTCAAATTCCTCCGCCTCGGTTATCATACAGACGCCTTCTCCGCCTTTTCCGTCAACCGGCTTTTTTACGGCAGGTATTGCGCGGTAGTTGATATCCATAATCGGCACGCCGTTTTTTTGCATAAATTCATAGCAGAGCTGCTTGTTGTTGGCAAGGCGCGAGAGGCTTGAGGGGTTAAAAACCCTTATCCCTTCATTCTCATAGAATTCGGCAATCCTGTAATCATTTGTGCGGTTTATAACGAAGTCGGCTTGACCGCGATAGTTTTCGTCTTTTAGCTCAACATTTAAATTTTCGGTAAATTTCTGCACGGCGAAGGCGTTTCGCTGTGCTTCTTTTTTTGTATAAATTAAAATTCCGCTCATCTGATTTTCTCCGTTATCGCCTTAAAAATAAGCGGAGCAATGTCAACACCCGAGCAATTCATAATGTTGATTATATGCGCGTTTGAGTTAACCTCGCAGACAAGACCGCCGTCGAGAATATCAACTCCGCCGAAAGTCAGACCGAGCCTTTTGCAGGCAGTAACGGCAAGGTCAATCTCCTCCTGCGTGGCTGTGCACGGTGACATTTTTCCGCCGTTTGTAACATTCGAGCGGAAATCACTGCTGTTTTCACGCCTAACGCAGGCAACGCATTCTCCGTTTACAATTTCAAGGCGCTTATCCCTGCCGGCACTGTCCTTTATAAATTTTTGCAGGATAAACGGCTTTTCGCCGATGCGTGATAAAATCTCGTCAACGCTTTTGCAAAGATATACCTGCTCGCCGAAGGAGCCGAAGCATTCCTTAAAAACAACGGGAAGCCCCAAAGCCTCAACTGCGCTGTAAACAAATTCGCTCATATCCGATTTGAAAAAGACCTTGGGAGCAATCAGCGTTTCAGGCTGGGGGACAGCCGATAAAAGCTCAAGATATGTTTTTGCCTTGTCGTCGCACCTTTCAATTGCGCCCGACGGGTTAAAAACAGGCGTTCCCTCAAGCTCAAGCCTTTTTGCAAGGTTGATGTCCTTATCCCAGAAAAGCACAAAATCGCTTTGAGCCTTTTCAGTAGCAAGCTCAAGATTTGTTTTAAGCTTTAAATCAATACCTGTTTTCACGGCGGTTTTCATAAGATGCTCGTGAAGCTCATCATATTTTTTGCCGTGAAGAAAATGGTTTACCAATAAAATTCCGTTCATAATTATCTCCGTTCTGATATATTGTAGCATTGTGCCTTGCATTTTTCAATGTAATAGTATAAAATAAACCTATTAATTAAAGATGAAAGAAAGGAATTTGTTATGACAGAATATAAGCTTAAATACGGCTGTAACCCTAATCAGAACCCTGCAAGAATTCATATGGACGGCGAGGAGCTTCCGTTTGAAATATTAAACGGCTCGGCAGGTTATATAAATCTTCTTGACGCGTTTAATTCGTGGCAGCTTGTTAAAGAGTTAAAGGAGGCTACGGGATTGCCGAGCGCCGCTTCATTCAAGCATGTTTCTCCTGCGGGCGCGGCAGTTGCAAAGCCTTTGGACGAGGTTGAAAGAAAGGTGTGTATGGTGCCCGAGGATTTGGAGCTTTCTCCTATAGCGCAGGCATATGTCCGCGCAAGAGGCTGCGACAGGGTTTCCTCCTTCGGTGATTTTGCCGCATTGAGCGATGAGTGCGACGCATCTGTTGCAAAATTTCTTGTTAAAGAGGTAAGCGACGGAATTATTGCGCCGTCTTATACCGATGAGGCGCTTGAAATACTTAAAGCAAAGAGAAGAGGAAATTACCTCATAATTAAAATGGACGCGGATTATGAGCCTCAACCTACCGAAACAAAGCAGGTCTACGGCATTAAATTTGAGCAGAAGCGAAACGACGCTAAAATGACGATGGAGCTTTTCAACAATATGCCCACCAAGGTTAAGGAAATTGAGCCGATTGCAAAAATTGACTTGCTCATATCCTTGATTACACTTAAATATACACAGTCAAATTCCGTATGCTACGCTATGGGCGGACAAACCATCGGCGTCGGCGCAGGCCAGCAGAGCCGTATTCACTGCACGAGGCTTGCAGGCAATAAAGCCGATAATCTTTGGCTTCGCCATAACGAAAAGGTGCTCAATCTTCCTTTCATCGACGGTATACGCAAGTGCGAGGCCGATAACGCAATTGACCTTTATATTTCCGATGAATATGAGGAGCTTTTAAAAGACGGCGTTTGGCAGAGATATTTTACAGAGTGCCCTGCTCCTTTCACTAAAGAGGAAAAGCAGGCTTGGCACGAGAAAATGACAGGCGTTGCGCTTGGCTCCGATGCCTTCTTCCCGTTTGAGGATAATATCGAAAGAGCAGTAAAATCGGGTGTTAAGTATATTGCGCAGCCGGGCGGCTCCGTAAGAGATCAGGCTGTTATTGACTGCTGTGACAGCTATGGAATTGCAATGACAATGACAGGGATAAGACTTTTCCACCACTAATATTCACTAAATCAATTCACCCTGCCTGTTTTTCCATGGCAGGGTGCGTGTATTATGTATGCTTCGCCGAGGTTAGTATGTCTATTTTAATTTGTCCCGTATGCAAAGAAAAGCTGAATAAAACCGAGAATGCCTTTTGCTGTAAAAACGGTCACTCCTTTGACCTTGCAAAAGAGGGATATGTTAACCTGTTGCTCGGCTCAAAAAACGGAGATAAAACAGGCGACAGCAAGGCTTCCGCAAGAGCAAGGCGCCTTTTTCTTTCAAAGGGCTATTACTCCTGCCTGAAAAACGAGATACAAAAAAGGCTCAAGGGTACTGTTCTTGATATCTGTTGCGGTGAGGGCTATTATGATGATTATGACGGCGTGCTTTACGGCTTTGATATCAGCAAGGAAATGGTGCGCCTTGCATCAAAAAGCAAAAAGGATAACTGCTATTTTGTTGCAAATCTTTCGTCAATACCCATTGAAAGCGAAAGCATAGATACGGCGATACATCTTTTTGCTCCGTTCAACGGCAGAGAATTTTCGCGTATACTGAAAAAGGACGGCGTGCTTTATTCCGTAATTCCCGGTGAAAATCATCTTATTGAAATGAAGCGGCTCGTTTATGATTCAGCGTATAAAAACGACGAAAAGGCTCCTGCTTCCGACAGCCTTAAGCTCGTATCAAAAGAAAAAATCACCGACAGGGTAAACATAAACGGTGAGGATTTAAAGGCTCTTTTTTCAATGACGCCGTATTTTTACAGAACAAGTGATGAGTTTAAAGCAAGGCTTGATACGGTTGATTTTATGGATTTGACGGTTGAATTTGTAATACTTGAATATAAAAAGGATTTTGATTAATGGATAATCTGTGCGATAAATGCTGGTATAATTCATACGACGAGGAGTCTGACGAATATTTCTGCAATCTTGTTCTTGACGAGGACGAATATGTCCGCTTTATAAGCGAGCAGAATAAAACCTGCCGATATTTCCGTCCCGACTCGGGAGAGTATGAAATTGTCAGAAAACAGAATTAGTATAAATAGGAGAGGTAAATATGAGCATACAGAAGAATAAAAAATACAGGGAGCGATGATTAATCGCTCCCTGTTGTTTTAGGTATTTTATTTGCTGTTTTTAATTCTGTAGGTTATTGATGAAGGGTGTTTTCTTCCCCATGCAATATAGATTACAACAGAAACGATATTTGCAATAGCTATTATCGCAAACATTTTGTTGTAGTCAACAGCGTCGATAAGAACTCCGGCAATTCCGCCGCCGAGTCCGATGCCTATATCATATGCGCAAAGGAAGGTTGAGTTTGCGGCGCCTCTTCTTTCGGGAGGTGCAATATTAACAGCCATTGCCTGAAGCGACGGCTCAATTCCGCCGAAGGCGTAGCCCGAAAGCGCCGCCGAAATAATAAATGTAACATTGTTCGGGATAACAGAAAGAAGAATTAAAGCAACAAGCATAAGCGCATTGCAGGTATAAACGAATATTTCCTCTCCCTTTTTATCTGCAACCTTGCCGATTGTAACACGGGTAAGGAAAAGCATAACCGCCATAATTGTGAAATAAAGACCGCCCGATACGGTGATATTCTCACTTTCAGAGGTGAATTTGAGAATATAGTTTTCCAAAGCGCCGTAGGTTAAAAGGAAAATAAGAACAACTGCCGAAGCAGGAAGCGCGTCCTTATCAACCAAATCCTTAGCGCGCAGAGGCTTTTTAGTCATTTCAATTTTAGGGGTTTTAAGAAATGCAAAAAGAATTAACGAAATAACCATTATTGCAGTTGCAACGAGGAAAAGAACATTAAAGCCCTTTTTCATAAGCGCCTCTCCGATGGCAGGAGCGCAGGCTGTTGCAAGGGCGGTTGCCATTCCGAACATTCCCATACCCTCCGAAAATCTCGGTTTAGGTATAATATCTGTTGCAATTGTTGAGGTTGATGTGTTCGAGCAGGCAAGCGCAATGCCGTGAACCATTCTGAATACTATTGCAAGCACGATAGACGATACAGCCGTGTAAACCAAAAGATAGCCGACAGGCATAAGAGCCATTGCGCAGATACCGACTAATAAGATTGTGCGCCTCTTTCCGTTATCGAGCATCCAGCCGATAAACGGTCTGCATATAACGGCAACGAACGAAAAGATTGTTGCGCAGGCGCCCGAAACGCTGTCCGAGTAGCCTAAATATGATACGAAAAACGGAAATGTTGAAAGTATCATAAGATGATTTAAAAATACAAGAAAATTAATTACAATAATGAATATAAAATCCTTTGACCATAATTTTACTTGTTTGTTTTTCTTTTCCAAAATATCCTCTCCTAATCTTTATTTTTAAATATTTTTCCGAATAAAAATCTTGTAAACGGGCCTGCGGCAAAAAGATTCCACAGCAGCGCCATAGGGAAATTTTTGATTACCGTTCCTACCCATATTGCAGGCAGCTGATAAATCGGCTGATGAGCCAGAATAATATTAAATAAAATTGACGCTACAAGGCTCATTGTAGGGCACATAATCAAAACCGTACAGCAGGATACCATAAGCGTGACAAAAAACGGATTATCCTTTTTTGGATTTGTTATTCCTGCGGCGAGCTTATGCCCGATTTTATTTCCCCAAAGATTTGAGAAAATAAAAACAAAAATCCACATATAAGCCGCTTCCTTCAATGCCTCCCAGAATACAATATCAGTCATGTTGCTGAAGCCGCCGGCCTTGGTTAAAACGCCCATTTTTATGGCAACATTGTAAACCTCCATACCATATGCCATTGTTATTGACATTATTATTCCGAAGACTATTCCCTGACCCTTTGTTTTCGGCATATTCATTCCTCCAATCACGAAAACTGCAACAAAAAAGCGTAGGTCCGGAATAATCCGGACTTACGCTTTTGCTACACGATTGATAAGTATTTTAGCAAAGTGAAAAATTTTTGTCAAGAATTTTTCTTGTCAAAAATTTATAATTCCCAAGTGCTCAAGAAGTATTTTCAGGCCTATTAATATAAGGATAATTCCGCCTGCAAGCTCCGCCTTATTCTTATATTTTGCGCCGAATTTGTGGCCTATAAATACGCCTGCCGCGGAGAGGATAAAGGTTGTTGCGCCGATGAGTGCAATGGAGCTCCAGATGCTTGTATGCAAAAAGGCAAAGGTTATGCCGACTGCGAGCGCATCAATGCTTGTGGCAATCGCAAGCATAAAAAGCTCTTTGATATCGAACGGCTTGTCGTCGCCATCGTCGTCATTTTTAAAGGAGTCATAAACCATTTTACCGCCGATAAAAGCGAGCAGAACAAACGCAATCCAGTGGTCTATGCTTGTAATGTATTTTTCAAACTGCTTTCCGAGTATCCAGCCGATTAACGGCATAAGTGCCTGAAAGCCGCCGAAAAACAGAGCGATTAAGCCCATTTGCTTATAGTTTAGCTTTTGCATTTTTAACCCCTTGCAAACAGCAACTGCAAAGGCGTCCATAGATAAACCGACTGCTATTAAAAAAAGCTCCGCAAATCCCATATTTTTAACTTCCGTTTCTTATGTTTTTGTTTACAGGTGTCAAAAAAGACCCATGTATGACACTAAAGCCATACATGAGTCTTGTCATTTAAGGTCAAGCCAGACCGAGCTGTACGGTCAGTATGTTGACTTGCCGCATCATATGATGCCGACTACTCCCTCATCAAGGTAAAAGCATATTAACATAACAGTAAAAAATTGTCAAGTTTTATTTGTTTTTCATTCTTTTTGCCGCCGCTGTTACAAAGCCTCTGAAAAGCGGATGAGGCTTATTGGGCCTTGACTTGAATTCAGGGTGGAACTGACCTGCAACAAACCAAGGGTGCTCCGGAATTTCAACCATTTCAACAATGTGGTTGTCTGGCGAGGTTCCGGCAAAAATCATCCCGCCTGCAAGAAGGTCGGCGCGGTAGTCGTTGTTGACCTCGTATCTGTGTCTGTGACGCTCATAAATCATTGAAGCGCCGTAAAGCGAATATGACTTTGATTCGGGATTAAGCACGCAAGGGTACTGACCTAAACGCATTGTTCCGCCCATATCGGTTACATCCTTTTGTTCAGGCAGAATATCAATAACGGGATATTCGGTTTCGGGGTCAATCTCTGCCGAATTTGCCCCCTTGAAGCCCAAAACATTGCGCGCAAATTCGATTATCGCAATCTGCATACCAAGGCATATTCCGAGGTATGGGATTTTGTTTACTCTTGCATATTCGCATGCTCTGATTTTACCCTCAATGCCTCTTGAGCCGAAGCCTCCCGGAACAAGAATACCGTCCATATCGCCGAGAATTTCGTCAAGATTAACATCATCACCCTCAAGGCTTTCGGAGTCTATCCAGTGAATATCAACAGCGGAATGGGTTTCAATACCGCCGTGCTTGAGAGCTTCGTTGACGGAAATATAGCTGTCGTGAAGCTCAACATATTTGCCGACCATAGCGATTTTAACTGTCTGAACGGGATTTCTTAATGCGTTAAGCATCTCCTGCCAGTCGGCAAGGTCAGGCTCATTGCATTCAAGACCGAGCTTTTTAATCGCAACGGTATCGAGCCCTTCGTTTTTGAGCATCATCGGAACTGCATAGAGAATATCGCAGTTGTTGTTTTCAATAACGCATTCCTTTTCAACATTACAGAAGAGCGCTATTTTTCTTCTTATATCGTCTGTAAGCGGTTGCTCCGTACGGCAAACGATAATATCCGGCTGAATGCCAAGAGCCAGCATCTCCTTAACGCTGTGCTGCGTCGGCTTTGATTTAAGCTCGTCGGAGGCGGCAAGATAAGGAACAAGCGTAACATGAACGAAAAGGCAGTTCTCTCTGCCGTATTCAACGGAAAACTGTCTGATAGCTTCAAGAAACGGCTGACTTTCAATATCGCCGATGGTACCGCCGATTTCAACAAAGCATACATCTGCGCCCGTGTCTGCGTTTCGGGCGATTGAGCGCTTTATCTCGTTTGTAACATGGGGGATAATCTGAATGGTCTGCCCTCCGTAAATGCCCTTTCTTTCATCTGTAATTACCTTCCAGTATACTCTGCCCGAGGTGAGGTTGGAGTTTTGGGAAAGCGATTCGTCAATAAATCTTTCATAGTGGCCGAGATCAAGGTCTGTTTCGGCTCCGTCGTCTGTAACAAAAACCTCGCCGTGCTGAACGGGATTCATTGTTCCCGGGTCAACATTGAGATAAGGGTCAAGCTTCTGCGCAGTTACTTTAAGGCCCCTTGCCTTTAAAAGTCTGCCGAGCGACGCTGCTGTAATACCCTTGCCGAGTCCGCTGACAACACCGCCTGTAACGAATATATATTTTGGCTTTTTCATATTGCAATCCTCCTGCCAAGCTGATTTTAGAGGTTTTAAAAATAAAAAACAAACGGCTGCACAATGTACAACCGTCTGTACTTACATATTATACAGCATTGTTTTTTATAAATCAATAGGCGAGGAAAAATTTTTTAATAGGTTTTGCTTTCAGGCTCGCAGGTCAGGCGTATTCCCAGCTTTTTGAGCACATTTTCATCAACCTGAGCAAGCAGTACCGAGGTGTGCACCTCGCAGTTTTTAAGCTTGCACAGCTGCTGCATTGCCTTTTCGGCGTTTTTGTCGGTTACTGCCGAAATTGAAAGGGCAAGGAGCACCTCGTCTGTATGAAGGCGCGGGTTGTGATTTCCCAAATGATTAACCTTAAGCTCCTGTATAGGGTGGATTACCTCCGGCAGAATAAGAAGAACATCATCGTCAATGCCTGCAAGATGCTTGAGCGCATTTAAAAGCATAGCCGAAGCACAGCCTAAAAGCTCTGATGTTTTTCCTGTAATAACGGTTGAATCGTTAAGCTCAACCGCGGCGGCAGGCTGAAGGGTTTTCTCGGCAATTGCTCTTGCCGCTGCCACGCATTTTCTGTCCGTCTTTTCTATTGAAGCCTGATTCATAAGAAGCTCAAGCTTATATATTTCTTCCTTTTTATTTAAACCCTTTGCATTTGCACAAAGCGCGGCAAAGTATCTTCTGATTATCTCCTGGCGCGAGGCTTCCTTAACAGCCTCGTCGTCAAAAATGCAGTTTCCTGCCATATTTACGCCCATATCGGTGGGGGATTTATACGGACATTCGCCGTAAATTCTTTCAAAGGTAGCCTTTAAAACAGGGAAGATTTCAACATCTCTGTTATAGTTTACGGTTGTTTTGCCGTAAGCCTCAAGATGCCACGGGTCAATCATATTTATATCGTTGAGATCAGCCGTTGCCGCCTCATAAGCCATATTGACAGGGTGGTTTAGAGGTATGTTCCAGATAGGGAAGGTCTCGAATTTGGCATAGCCTGCCTTAATTCCTCTTTTGTTTTCGTGATAAAGCTGAGAAAGGCAGGTTGCCATTTTTCCGCTTCCCGGTCCGGGTGCGGTAATTATCACAAGCCTGCGGCTCGTTTCTATATAATCGTTTTTGCCATAGCCCTCGTCGCTTACGATTTTAGAAATGTTCGACGGATATCCCTCAATCATATAATGATGATAAACGGGATAGCCCATATTTTTGAGCTTTTCCTCAAAGGCGATAACCTTTGGGTGCGGAGCGTATTTTGTAAGAACAACGCTTCCCACCATAAGACCCCTGTCGCAAAAGGCACGGATAAGCCTAACCACATCAACATCATATGTAATTCCGAGGTCGCCCCTTATTTTGCTTTTCTCTATATCGTCCGCGCTGATTACAATAACAATCTCCGCTTCGTCTTTAAGCTGTAAAAGCATTTGAAGCTTGCTGTCAGGCTGAAAGCCCGGAAGAACTCTTGATGCGTGATAGTCGTCAAAAAGCTTTCCGCCGAATTCAAGATAAAGCTTTCCGCCGAATTCGCCTATTCTTTCACGAATACGGCTTGACTGCATTTTTAAATACTTCTCATTATCAAAACCTATTTTATACATATTTCCCTCTCATTTTAAACTAACATAAAAATAATTATGCGTTTTCATAATAATCTACCATGGATACCTGCTCCTTTTCTTTTGCAGGCTGATATTTATCCTGGTAATAATTCTCCTGACTGCAATCAAAGCTTCCGTCAGGCTTAACATCAATTACAGTACAGCCTCGCTGAAGGCCTACCTTCATAATTCCCGAGTATGCAAGATAGTCAACAGTGTAGGTGTATGTAAGGCGGATTCCCTTATATTCAAGCGAAAAATTATTGAGATGGTCGTGACCGCAGAATATTCCCTGCGTGGAGCCGAGCTCCTTTGCCTTGTCAAAAAATCCGTAGTTGTTTTTGCTTGAATAAACTACAACATCAACCTCTCCGGCCTTGCCGTATATGTATTTAACATTCTCGGTATCCTCGTAATTATTATCGACATATTCAAACCATGCGTCTTTGTATTCCTGAAGCGGCATATGGAAAAAGGCGAGAGATTTCGGCATAACTCCGTTGTTCTTTTCCGCCAAGCTGATCCATAAGCTCGGCAAAAAGCTTTGCGCCGGTTTTATTATTTATTGTACCTGCCTAAAAAGGAATAGGATATGCAATATCTCCCGTAACAACAACTAAATCGGGCTTTTCCTCTGTAACCATAGCCGCAACTGCGTTTATCGCCATAGTATCTTTTTGATGCTCAAAAAGCCGCCGCCGATATGCACATCCGAAAGCTGAAGAACCTTAAAATCCTCATCGGTTGTAAAGGTGTAATAACCGTCCTCATCAAGCTGCGGAGTTAACTGCTCCTCATAGCTTACAGGCTCAAGGCTCTTTATGAAATTGCTGTTTGATTTTGCGCCGATGGCGGAAATTGCGGCAAGAACTGCAAGAATAAATACTATTACGCATATAATTGCCAGAACTGCCTTTAAAAATATTTTAAAAATCTTCTTTGGTGTTTTTTTCGTTTTTACGCTCATAAAATCCCTCTCTGTAAATTTAATCGTTGATTAAAAATTTTGCCTGTGAAACAAGTGTTTTAACAGCGCTTATACCTATAATAAGCCCTATTCCTACGCTGAAAATTCCGTCAACTGCAACATCTACCTTTACCGCAAGGAAAAATCCAAGCAAGGCGCCGATGGTTATAGCGCTGTCAAGAAAGCTGTCAAGTATCAGCGCTTTAAAAATAGGCGATGAATTTTTCCTGTCTGCCCAAAGATAGACAAAGCCCATAATCAGCTTGACGAAAACCGTTGCGATTAAAAGCAGGGCATAGATTTTTAAATAAGATACCTTAACGGGATACATAATTCTTTCAAGCCCGTTATAAGCAAATATAAAACCTATTGCCGCAACGATTATTCCGATAAGAAACGAAAAAAGCGCCTGCACTCTTTTGCTCTTTCTTTCGCCTGCCTTGGCAATAAGCAGAAATCCGAATACTGCAATCTTCATTCCGCTTTTGCTCAAGTTGCCACCTCCTGTATAATATTTTAGTATAACATATTATCAAAATAAAATAAACCTTTATTTTAAATCTTTGAATAAAAGAAAAGAAGCTTTTTCATATATTGATATTGCGGGCAAGTTAGATATTCATAATTTTAAAAAATTATACTTGATTCTGCTATTTACAACAATTAATTTGAGTGCTATAATCTTTACGCAAAAAGAAGAAGGTAATTAAAATGGTTAAGGATTTAACGCAGGGTGACCCCGGAAAGGTTTTATGGAAATTTTCTCTTCCGCTTTTGGGAAGCATAATATTTCAACAGCTCTATAATATTGCAGACAGCTTTGTAGCAGGCAAATTCATCGGCGATAAGGCTCTTGCCGCAGTCGGAAACGGATATGAGGTAACCTTGATTTACCTCGCATTTGCCTTTGGCTGTAATATCGGGTGCAGTGTTGTTTTGTCCCAGCTTTTCGGCGCAAAAAGATATAAGGATTTAAAAACCGCCGTTAATACGAATTTCATTGCAAGCGGTATTCTCTGCGCCGTTCTTATGCTTTTTGGCTTTATTTTTACTCCTGCGCTTTTAAGGCTTATAAATACGCCTGACGATATAATGTCCGATACAATATTATACCTTTATATATATACGGGCGGTCTGCTGTTTTTGTTTTTCTATAATATTTCTACCGGTATTTTTTCTGCCCTTGGCGACTCTAAAACGCCGTTTGTGTTTTTGGCGATATCGTCAACAGCCAATATCGGAGCCGATATCCTCTTTGTAACAGCTTTTGATATGGGGATAGCAGGCGTTGCATGGGCAACCTTTATCTGCCAGGGCGTATCGTGCCTGCTTTCTGTTGTCGTTGTCTTTATAAGACTTAAAAATATCAAGTGTGAAAAGCCGGATTTGTTTTCCGTGCCGCTTTTAAAGAAAATAACGAAGGTCGCTGTTCCGAGCATTTTGCAGCAGAGCTTTGTTTCTGTCGGCAACATTATAATTCAGAGCATAGTCAACAGCTTCGGAACAACGGTAATTGCAGGCTATGCGGCGGCTGTTAAAATAAATAATTTCGCCGTTACCTGCTTTGGAACGCTCGGAAACGCTATGTCAAACTATACCGCTCAAAATATCGGCGCAGCAAAGCTTGACAGGGTTAAACAGGGCTTTAAGTCGGGAATTATGATGTCGTCGTTTTTCGGGCTTTTGTTTACCGGAGTGTTTGTAATTTTCAGAAAACAGCTTATCGGAATGTTTATGAATTCAAATACTACCGACGCTTTGACTGTCGGAACGACCTTTCTTATAATCGTTGCGCCGTTTTATATCGTTGTCGGCGCGAAGCTCACCTCCGACGGCCTTTTGCGCGGAGCAGGCGCAATGAAGCACTTTATGGTTACAACCTTTACTGATTTGATATTAAGAGTTATACTTGCATTTGTGCTTTCAAGATTTTTTGAATCGACGGGAATATGGCTTTCATGGCCTGTCGGCTGGACAATTTCAACAGTAATTTCCCTTGCCTTTTACGGCAGCGGAGTTTGGAAAAAAACTAAAATATAAGAGGAGTGCCTATGAACAAAGATGTTGAAAAAATACTTGTCACCGAAAAGGAGCTTTCAGAAATTGCAAAGAAGCTCGGAGACAGGATAACAGAGGATTATAAAGGAAAAAAGCTTCTTATAGTCGGTGTTCTTAAGGGCTCGATTTATTTTCTTACCGATTTGTCAAGGCATATTGATTTGCCCTGCCATATTGATTTTATTCAGGCGTCAAGCTACGGCGCAGGAACCGTTTCAAGCGGAAAAATCAATATCATCAAGGATATTGCCGATGATTTAACAGGCTTTGATGTTCTGCTTGTTGAGGATATTCTCGACACGGGAAGAACGCTTAAATATATCTATGATATGCTGTTAAAAAGAAATCCGGAGTCGGTTGCGGTTGTTACCCTGCTTGATAAGCCTGCAAGAAGAATTGCCGATATCAAAGCCGACTATGTGGGCGTTGATGTGCCTGATGAATTTGTTGTGGGCTACGGACTCGACTATGATCAGCTTTACAGAAATCTGCCTTACATCGGCGTTCTTAAAAGAGATGTGTACGAATAATTGACATTGCACCAAAGCGGTGCTATACTGAAATAAATTGAATATCCGCGGTTTTTGCACGGCGCCGTTTTGTGCTGTGCAGAATTAAAAGGGAATCAGGTTAGAATCCTGAACAACCGCCATTACCGTATCTGATGAAGCGAGGGCAATATACCATTGGGAAACTGAGAAGGTGCCCGAACGCGCATATCATTATATGCTATATCACAAGCCGGGAGACCTGCCGCAAAATGAATTCAGCTTTTGGGCAAGTGGAAAAGCGTAGGATTTGACAAAAATACTCCTGCTGATACTATACCCCTGTCCAAAAGACAGGGGTTATTTTTATGAGAAAATATATAAAAATTTTAATATGTTCGCTTATCTGCCTTGCAATGCTCGGGTGCTCGGCGCAGGAGCAAAGTGCGGTACAAAGCACCTCTTCCGTAACGCAGTCAGCAAGCGTTTTATCAATAGAAACGCAATCCCAAACGCAGGCAGAAAAAAGCACAACCGCCCGACCGGCGCAGCAAACAACTCAAAAAACCACAACCGCTTCAAGTAAAAATACAACAAAAGCAAATCAAACAAGCGCTGACGAAAAAGCAACAACAAAAGCAGCTCAAAGCACAACAACAACTGTTAAAGCAACATCAAAGGTCACAACAGCAAAAGCAACAACTACTCAAAAAACTACCGTCTCAAAAGCAACAACGCAGTCAACCATAACCTGCTATGTAACAGTTGAATGTAAAAGCATTCTTGATAATTACGACGATTTAAAAGCAGGGCACGAGGCTTATGTTCCGTCTGACGGTGTTATGATAAATAACTGCGCCGTTACTGTTGATAACGGCTCAACGGCTTATGACGCCGTCAGCCTTGCCTGTAAGAATAAGGGCATAAAAATATCCTCAAAAAACAGCGCCTACGGCAAATACATTGTCGGCTTTAACAATATCGACGAAAAGGACTGCGGCTCCCAAAGCGGTTGGCTTTATAAAGTAAACGGAAGCTTTCCGTCAAAAAGCTCTGATAAATATACCGTTTCAAACGGCGATAATATAGTGTTCACTTATACTTGTTCATATTAATATTTATATAAAATTCATATTACAGGAGGTAAAAAATATGAAAAAATTTCTTTCAGTCCTTACAGCGTTATGCGTTGTAATTGCAAGTGCCTTGTGCGCCTTTGGCACATTCGCCCAAGACTCTGTTGAGGTCAGCTTTGCTATGATATATGCCGGCGAATATGCTATTGAGCCGAGCACGGTATCGGTTAGCGCAGACCTTTCGGATACCTATGAAAGCGCCGTGGGATATAACGACTCATTAGAAGAGCCTACCGTTCTTGACGCGCTTATTGCGGCTCATATTGATTTATGGGGCGACATCAGCGGACTTTCCTGTTCAGGCGCAGGCTGGCTTACAACTGTTTTCGGAAAGAGCGACCCTGTTGGATATTATCTCAACGATAGTGCAGCAGGCTCATTAAACGATTCCGTTAAAGACGGCGATTACCTTGCATTTGCTTTTTATCAGGACACATACGGCTACAGTGACGCATATGCAAGCTTTAATGTCAGAGCAGCGCAGACAGAGGTTGATGGCTCTGTAAATCTGACAGCGCAGTGCTCCGGCTATGATTCAAGCTGGAATATCATTACGCTTCCCTGCGCCGAGGTTGAGATTTTCTCAAACGGCACAAGCGTCGGCAAAACAGACGCAGACGGAAAAATTACGCTCAACTTTGATGAAAAGGGCACCTACAACATAACCACCGCAGGCTATATGGGCGCAACTCCGTTGTTCCCTGCCTTTTGCGCAGTAACGGTTACTGAAAAAGCGTCCGTACCTTCTGGGGAGGGCGAGTCAGAAGCGTCTTCAACCACCAAGCCTTCGACTTCGGAAAGCACTCAAGAGCCTGCAACCGATAAAACGCAAACTGCGCCTTCAACCACCGTGAAGGCTGATGAAAATTCCGAGGTTGAAATACCGTCATTATCAGCCGTTAAGGCTCAAATGCTCGGCGCCGCCGACTATCTTTCAAGGGATGCGCAGGGGTATGATATTTCATCGGCAATTGATTATCTTACTCTTGTTAAGTCGGGCAAGGATATGAGCGCATATAACGACGGCTTTTTAAAGAGCGTAAAGGATAATCTTGATAAAAATAACGGCAGACTTATGCTTGACGGCAAAGAAAATATCGCTCTTTACGGTGCGGTAATTCAAATTCTTGATGAACTCGGCTTTGACCCTTATGATTTTGAGGGATATGACCTTATCTCGGCGTTTACTTCAATGGATATAAGCCACCCTGCCGAAAATCCGTATTTTTACCGCCCTGCAATCGGCGCGGCGGCTCTTTATGAGTTGGACGACTTCGGTTTAGAACTCTGCAAAAGCTATATTGATAACTACTATACAATGGGAAGCGGAATGAATTATTACGGCTATTCCTGCGATAATACGGCAGATTTTATCACCGCTCTTTCGCCTTACTGCTATGATTATGAAAATGAAATTGACGATGCCCTGACCGTGCTTGAAAGCTATAGGGTTGATGGCGGATATTGCTATAATCCTCAATACGGTACCGAGCCAAACTGCGACTCAACCGCATCTGCTCTCAAGGCTTATGCCTCAATCGGCGATATTGATAAGGCAACTCAAATTTATAATGATTTGTGCGCCTTTGAAAGCAACAGTACGGGAGTATTCACCTATGGCGGAGAGGAAAACGCACTCGCCACAAAGGACGCTCTTCTTGCGCTTGAGTATTATGCCGATATTATTCCCGACGATGAAAGCAGTGCATCATCAGCCTTGCCTTTGAATGAAGAAGCAAACGAAAAAGACAGTACAGCAACAGAAAATGCTTCTGAAAAATCAACAGCTGAAAAGGCTGAAAATATCAACAAATCGGAAAAATCGCCTGCAACAGGCGCAGATACGGCATCGGCTGTGTTTATCTCTCTTGCCGCCGCAGGCGTAATAACCCTTGCCGTTAAAAAGAAAAGGGGATAAACGCGTTTCAATATTATTCTGCGCCGCGCGCACAATGCGCACAACGGCGCCGAGGACATTTTCAATCATGTTTTATATTGCCTCCCGATAAAAAAGGAGGCAATTTTTTTGTTTTATAACCTTTACAGATTAAATTTAATATAATATAATACAGTCGCACTGTATCCGCAGGCAAAAAAATTATTTGCCGGGTTAATTTGTGTTTGGTTGTGTTTGCACAAATGCCTTGGAACAGTAGCAGAAAGGAAAATTTAATATGAAGCAAAACACAAAAAAAATCGCAGGAATAGGTATATTCACTGCAATCGTATTTGCGTTTCAATTTTGGTTGAGCGCAATAAAAGTCGGAACCTTCACACTCTCGTTTGTACTTGTGCCGATAGTAGTCGGTGCGGCATTATACGGCAAGTGGTCGGGCGCGTGGTTAGGTCTTGCATTCGGTGTGGCAGTTCTTTTGTCGGGCGACGCCGGATTATTCCTCGCAGTTAACCCTGTCGGTACTGTTGTAACAGTTCTGCTCAAGGGTGCGCTTGCAGGTCTTTGTGCAGGCTTGGTTTACGATTTACTCAAAAAGAAAAATCAGATTGCCGCAGTAATAACAAGTGCAGCTGTATGCCCGATTGTTAATACAGGTATATTTCTGATTGGCTGTCAGGTATTCTTTCTTGACACAATTAAAGGCTGGGCGCAGGGCGCAGGCTTCGGTGATTCGGTAGGTACATATATGATAGTTGGTCTTGTGGGAGTTAACTTCATATTTGAGTTTGTAATCAACCTTGTGCTTTCTCCTGTAATACTTAAGCTTATTAAACTCGGAAGCAGGGAAATGAAATGATTTTAGCAATTGATGTCGGTAACACGAATATTGTTATGGGCTTTCTCGACGGCGAAACGCTTGTTAACGAGTGCCGTCTTTCTACCGCCGCTGACGATTCGGCAGAGGAGTATGCAATAAAATTCAACAGTATTCTTGAAATCTGCAATATCAGCGTTGACGATATAGAGGGCTCTGTTTTGTCCTCGGTTGTTCCGCCTTTAAACAGAACTGTCTCGAAAGCGGTTATGCTTTTAACCGGCAAAAAGCCTATTGTAGTAGGACCCGGTGTTAAAACCGGACTTAATATCAAAACAAACAATCCTGCCGAGCTCGGCGCGGATATGGTTGTGGGCGCCGTTGCAAGCATTGCAAAATACCCATGCCCGCAGATTATTTTTGATTTGGGCACGGCAACAACAGCGTCGGTTATAGATAAAGACGCAAAATTTATCGGCGGCGCGATAATCTGCGGTGTTAAAACCGCCTTGAACGCTCTCGCCTCGGGAACGGCTCAATTGCCCCAGATTGAGATTATTGCCCCTGCGAGCGTTATCGGAACAAATACAGTGGACAGTATGCGAAGCGGTACGATTTTCGGCACGGCGGCAATGATTGACGGACTTGTTAAGCGCTTTGAAAAGGAGCTCGGTGAAAAAGCAACCGTCATTATAACCGGAGGTCTCGGCAGTGTTATTGCAAAATACTGCGAAACCGATGTCATAGTTGATAAAAATCTTCTCATAGACGGCTTGAGAATGGTTTATGAAAAAAACAAGTGATTAAAAAAAAGAGGTATTTTTATGGCGGTAATGCGTTCATTCAGGGCGTTTCGTCCTTCAAAGGAAAATCAATCGCTCATTCCTGCGCTTCCCTATGATGTTATGAGCAGCAGTGAGGCAAGAGAAAGGGTTAAGGGCAATGCGCTCTCCTTTCTTCATGTTGATAAGGCGGAGATTGACCTGCCGGAGGATATTGATATTTATGACGCCAGTGTTTATGAAAAGGCAAAAGAAAATCTTGATTTTCTTAAATCCTCGGGCGCTCTTGTTCAGGACAGCGAGCCGTGCTTTTATATCTACCGTCAGATAATGAACGGCAGAAGCCAGACGGGAATTGCCGGCTGTGCGTCAATAGACGATTATATTAATAATGTAATAAAAAAGCACGAGCACACCCTTGAAAAAAAAGAAATTGACAGGATTAATCATGTCAATATATGCAACGCTAATACAGGCCCCATATTTTTAACCTACAGAAAAAACGATAAAATTAACGCCATAGTTTCAGCGTGGACTCAATCACACGAGCCTGTTTACGATTTCTTTTATGACGGCGTTGAGCAGATTGTTTGGGTTGTTGACGATAAAAAGACAGACGAAGCTCTGACAGAGCTTTTCGCCGAGGTTCCCTCGCTTTATATCGCCGACGGCCATCACCGCTGTGCCTCCGCCGTTCATGTCGGTCAGCAAAGGCGGTTGGAAAATCCCGATTATACAGGCGACGAGGAATTCAACTTCTTTCTCGCTGTTGCGTTTCCCGATTCTGAACTTGAAATAATGGATTACAACCGCGTTGTCAAGGATTTGAACGGACTTGATGAGCAACAGCTTGTATCCGTTCTTGAAAGAAATTTCGAGGTAAAAAAGGAAAATAAAAGCTTTAAGCCTCTTGAAAAGCATACATTCGGTATGCTCGTATCAAAGCAGTGGTACAGCCTTAAGGCAAAAAGCAGTATAATCAATGCCGATGATCCTGTTGAAAGGCTTGATGTATCAATACTTCAGAAAAATGTTCTCGACCCGATACTCTCAATTAAAAATCCGAAAACCGATGACAGAATAGATTTCATCGGCGGTATAAGAGGGCTTGAAGAGCTTGAAAAAAGAGTTGATACCGATATGGCACTTGCCTTTTCCATGTATCCAACAACGGTTGACGATTTAATGGCAATAGCCGACGCGGGCTTGATTATGCCTCCTAAATCGACATGGTTTGAGCCCAAGCTGCTTTCGGGACTGTTTATTCATACTCTGTCTTGAAATAATTACCGTATTATGATAGAATTATTTTGTAAAATATCTTCAAGGGAGAGTATACTATGAAAATTGCTAATGAATACTCAAGCAGCATTGATATTCAAAAGAATACCGAATATGCTGTTAAGGGTATAACAAAAATCTGTAAAAAAATCGGTCCCCGCAAGCCGGGCTCGCCCGAGGAGCTTCGTGCCCAGCAGTGGATGGAAAAGGATATGAAAAACTACTGTGATAAAACAGAGATTGAATCCTTTACTCTTCACCGTCAGGGCTTTATGGGCTTCATTCCGTTTACGGTTGCCTGCGGTGTTGCTTCGGTTTTTGTTAACTGGTTTGCTTCTCCGATTGCGGCATTGGTGCTCTGTGTTCTTGCATTTATTCCGCTTTTGTTTGAATTTTTAATGTATAAGGAATTTGATGATTTCATTTTCCCGAAGCAGACCTCACACAATATGGTTGCTACCAAAAGCCCTAAAGGCGAAACAAAGCAGAGGCTTATTATGATTGCTCATTCCGACAGTCAGTTTGAATGGTCGCTCAACTATCTTATCGGCGGACTTCAGGCAAAGCTTTTTGTTGAAATTCCTGCTGTTGTCGGCCTTGTTGTTCAGACAATCTATGCGCTTGTCTGCATTATTGTCGGCAAAGGCTCGCTTGCCGCAATGGATATTGAAAAGGCAAGATGGTTTTTCATTCTGTTTTTCGTAGTATCCTGCGTGTTTATTCCTTTTGAGCTTGCATTTCTTTTCTTCCAGAGCTGGACTAAATCGGTTCCCGGCGCTTCGGATAATCTTTCGGGCTGTTACACCGGTATGGGTACAATCAAGGCTCTTTCGGAAGCAGGAATTGAGTTTGAAAATACAGAGCTTGTTATGATTTGTTCAGGCTCTGAGGAAGCAGGACTTCGCGGCGCAAAGGCTTATGTTAAGGCTCACGAGCAGGAGCTCAAGGACCTTCCTACCGCCGTAGTTGCGCTTGACACCTTCCGCGACCTTGAGGATATGGCTGTTTATGACCGTGACCTTTCGGGTACGGTTCAGCATGATTGGGGCGTTAAGCATCTTGTTCAAAACGCCGCAAGAAACTGCGGATATGAATTGCCTTTCGCTTCTATTTACATAGGCGGCTGTGACGCTGCCGCATTTACGCAAAAGGGAATTAAGGCAACAGGCTTTGCCGCTATGAATCCCGACCCTCCGCGTTATTATCATACACGCCTTGACACACCTGAAAATTTAAGACCCGAATGTATTTCGGCAGGTATTGAAATTATGTGCGAGGTAGCCTGTATGTATGATAAAGAGGGCTTGCCTCAGCAAACAAAATAATTAAAATCGGTATAAATCACCTGTTATTGTAAAAAATGATAGCAGGTGATTTTTTATGATGTTTTTAAAGGCATTTGTAATCGGCGGATTAATCTGCGTTATCGGCCAGCTTTTAATTGATTTAACAAAGCTCACTCCCGCAAGAATATTGGTTCTTTTCGTCTGCCTCGGCGTTCTTTTGGGAGCGCTCGGCATTTACCCTAAATTGATTGATTTTGCAGGCGCCGGCGCAACGGTTCCGCTGACAGGCTTCGGCGCGGCTCTGGCAAAGGGAGTTAAAGAGGCTGTTCAAAAGGACGGCTTTCTTGGAGTTATAACAGGCGGCTTTCAGGCTTGCGCGGCAGGCGTAACCGTTGCAATTTTAAGCGGACTTGCAGTTGCAATGATATGCAGACCGAAGGATAAATAGAGCTTTGAGCAATAAAATTATTGCTTTAATAATGCTTCCTGCGCCGACGGCTGATATGCTCGGTGCAAAGCAAAGGGAATTTTCATTGAAAATTAAGCAAACAGAGCTTTAAATTACAGCTTTGTATGCGACTGTCGTAGGGGCGGCTATCAGCCGCCCGCATATTTTGAAAAAGTCGGGAGGATAATATCCTTCCCTACGATTTAACGGAGAAAGCAAATTTTCAATAATGCTTTATTTGCATTAGAGGAAAATATATTTTTATATGTTAATACGCTAAATCGAAATTTGTCGGATTAATTGTCTTGATATGTGCTTTCAATTGTGCTATACTCTTATTACAAACAAATTAGGAGGTACATTTTAATGGCAATGACATATGAATCAGTTGTTCAGGCAACAAGAAAAAAGTTTGCGAATACAGATGTATCATCTGTAAACGGAACCCTTGCTTTTCAGATTAATCTTATCGGCAAGGTTGAGGGCATTTTTTACATTGAGATTAAAGACGGCAGAGTTAATGTAGAGCCATATGAGTATTATGACCGCAACGCCATTCTCACAATAAATGCTACAAACTTTACAAAGCTTATCAACGGCAAGCTTGACCCTGTTATCGCTTTCACAACAGGTAAGCTCAAGGTTGACGGCGACATTAATGCCGCATTAGAGCTTGTTAAATTTATTAAATAAGAATATTGACAGCAAAAAGCACCCCTCAAAGGGGTGCTTTTTTCGTAACAGACTGTTAGGCACGATGATTTCACCGTGCCGCTTTTTTATATGAAAAGAAACCGAAGCATAAAGCAGGCAATGCTCAATCCTCTATCCTTTCCTCGATTTGCTTTACAATTTCACTCATTTTTATGTTTAACGCGCAGGAGAGCCTGTAAAGCGTTTCAAGGGTTGGCTTGCGTTCGCCTCTTTCTATTGCGGACAGGTGAGTTCTTCCTATATCCGCAAGTCCGCTTAACACCTCCTGCGATATTCCCTTTTGCTTTCTGATATCGCTGATTACCTGACCAACAATCCTTGCGTCAAGTGTCGGTATAAACATTCGCATCACCTCTCAATAAGTGTATGCTAAAACGCAAAGAATATTGAATACATATGTTGACAATATGAACACTTATGTGTTAATATATAGTTACTAAAAAGAGGAGGTTTGCAAAATGGCAGACGAAATTAACACAAATAACGCAGAGGTACAGCAGGCGGTTAACACCGCCTTAAAAGAGGAAAAGAAAAAGAAGAAAAAGAAAAAATGGATTATCGTTGCAGTTATAGCCGTAGTTATAATTCTTATAATTGCAATTGCAGGCGGATCCGGCAGCGGCGATGATGCTGATACAGGCAATTCAGGCTCATCATCGGTATCTGCTCAAGGCGAGGAAAAATCAGACGGCACAATCGGCGATTACGGCTGTGTTGTAAAAGGAGCCTCCCTGTGCAAGGATTGGACAGATAAGGACGCCGTACTTGTTACATATGAGTTTACCAATAATTCAGACAGCGCCATCAGCTTCGATGTAGCGCTTGATGCGCGTGCTTATCAAGACGGTGTCGGACTTGAAACGGCAATACTTGACAATGAAGAAACCGACTGGCTTGATGTTGATATTAAACCAGGTGTAACCAAAGAGGTTAAAAAGGCATATGTACTCAGGGATACCTCAACTCCTGTTGAAATTGAAGTATCGGAGCTTATTTCCTTTAGTGATGAAAAGCTTGTAACCACCGTTGAAATAGCCCAATGATAAAGCAAAAAGCCGCTTGAATAAATAAATTCAAGCGGCCTTTATATATTTGGAATTAAAAATATAAACTTAATTAAGCGGTGAGCTTTCGTTGCCATCGGGTGCTTTAGGAGCGGCAACCTTAACGGTGTTTTTGTTAAGCTTCATTATCGGGATAAGAAGCCCCGGCATTCCGGTAAAGGAAGCGGCTGTGCAGACCGTCTGCCTTACAAACGGGAACAGCTGGTCGAATGATGCTGTGTGAATATCAGCCTTATCATCGCTGTCCGAATAAGTAAATTCAGCAACCATTTCAATTTTTATTTCAAACGGATTCATATCTGCGTCGGTAATTCTCAACTCAAGAATGCCGACGCATTTTTTATCGTTGTCCATATAGTTCACATTATATTTGAGCTGATTTTGCAGCTTGAGCTGTGTGCCCGGCTGCGCCTTGTTTTCGATTTCAAGGCGGTTAACCTTATATGCTTTAAGTTCTACCATTATTAGTCCTCCCTGTATTTAACATTGTTGAATTTGAAATCCTTAACACTCGGGTCAACGGCGTGTCCGTCAAAGCGGATTAGCTCAAGATTTTCAACATTTTCGGCGTCAATTGCGTGCTTGTAGCTGTTGCATATATTGCCCCAGCGCGTTTTTGTTTTTTCGATAGTAACATTTTTTGCGTATCTGATGAAGAATGCAGAGTTGTCAAAGCTCTCAACTCCCCAGTCAAGGCAGGGCCTTAAATCATAAAGTCCGCATTGCCATTTGCTTGTTTTTGTAAGCTCAATACGGCAGTTTTCAAATTTGATGTCCTCAATAATGTTGTCTGCATTGCCGTGAATGAGAACTCCGTTTTCGCCCTTTGCCGTAACATTGAAGAAGCGTATGTTTTTAATCGTACCGCTCTTTGTATTTTCGTCGCGGTTGAAGGTGGTGATAACAACCGGCTCCGCCGTGCCCCACCAGTCCGGGCAGAAGCGCCTTGTTTCAATAATTATGTTCTCATAGGTTACATTTTCAACACATCCGCCGTCACGGATTTGAATTGAAAGGCCTCTGTTTGATTTGCTTATTATGCAGTTTGAAACAATAACATTTCTAAAATTGCCTACGCCCTCGGTGCCGATTTTGATTGCCGCCGAGGTGGATATAAGCGTGCAGCCGTCAATAATTATGTTTTCACACGGTCCGTATTCGCTGTTACCCTTTGACGCTTTGAGGCATATACAGTCGTCGGCGCAGGTCACATGACAGCCCAAAATTCTCACATTAGAGCAGTGGTCGGGGTCGATACCGTCGCTGTTTGCAACATCAAGGTCGTTTAAAATCCTTATTCTGTCAATAAGAACATCGTCGCATCCTGCCGGATGAAGAGTCCAAAACGGAGCGTCAATAACGGTAAAATCCTTAAAGGTTATGTGGTTGCTTTTTTCAATATATATAACCGTAGGGCGCGGATAGAAATCACCTGTCACATAGTATTGATCCTTGCGCTGAACAAAAGCGTGGCCGTTTGCGTCAATCGTTCCGCCGCCGCTTATCGTTGCGTTGTCAGCCTCATAGCCGTAGATAAATACAAAGCTCGGCTTGCCGGTTACAGGATTGCCTATAAGGGCGGTTTTCGGGTCGTTAATGAGCTTGTTCGGCCTGATGTAGCCGTCGATATTTCCTGTCGCTTTAATAGACGCGCCCTTTTGAATATGCAAATCAACATTTGCCCGAAGCCTGATTGAATCCGAGTAGTAAATGTGACCGCTCGGCAGAACAACCTGACCTCCGCCGTTTTTTGCGCAATCGTCAATTGCGTGCTGAATGGAAAAGGCGTCGTTTGTTTTTCCGTCGCCCTTTGCACCGTACTGCATTACATTGTAAATTTTCATAAAATCAACCTTTTTTATGATTATTTATTCTATATTATCACAAATTTATCCGCTTTACAATAGCACAAAAAAAGATGTGGATTATTAACCAAAAAAATCGCAAAAACTGCCGATACACTGTTAAATATCCTTATTGACAATACTGTTACACTATAATATAATAAAGTGCAAGGACACGGTGCGCTGTCAATGCACCGTGGCTTTTGGTTTTTTTGGAAAAATAAACTTTTGAATTTAGGAGATTAATTATGGTTAGAGCTATTGTAGGTGCCAATTGGGGCGACGAGGGCAAGGGCAAAATAACAGATATGTTTGCAGGCCAGAGCGATATTGTTATCCGTTTTCAGGGCGGAGCAAACGCAGGCCACACAATCATTAATGAGCATGGCAGATTTGCATTCCACCTTATGCCGTCGGGTGTTTGCTATAATCATACAACCTGCATAATCGGCAACGGCGTTGCGCTTGATATCAACAAGTTTTTCAAGGAGCTTGAGGATGTAAAAAAGGCAGGTCTTAATCCCAATCTGCTTGTAAGCGAAAGAGCGCAGATTTTGATGCCGTATCATATTCTTCTTGATGAATATGAGGAGGAAAGGCTCGGCAAAAATGCCTTCGGCTCAACAAAGTCGGGTATTGCTCCGTTTTTCAGCGATAAATATGCCAAAATCGGTATTCAGGTCAATGAGCTTTTTGACGATGAAACACTGAAGGCTAAAATCAAAAATATCTGTACCCTTAAAAATCTCACCATCAAATATGTTTATAACAAGCCTCTGCTTGACGAGGAGGAGCTTTATAAAACCTGCGTTGAATACAGGGAAAAAATCGCTCCTTATGTCTGCGATACTCATACCTATCTTATGAACGCTCTCAAGGAGGGCAAGAATATTCTCCTCGAGGGTCAGCTCGGTACTCTCAAGGACCCTGATTTCGGTATTTATCCTATGGTAACATCTTCGTCTACGCTTGCAGGCTACGGCGCAGTAGGCGCAGGGCTTCCGCCTCATTCAATAGAGGATATTGTCGTTGTTACAAAGGCATATTCATCGGCAGTCGGCGCAGGTGAATTTGTGTCGGAAATTCTTGACGAGGATGAAGCGCAGGAGCTTCGTATCCACGGCGGAGATAAGGGCGAGTTCGGAGCAACAACAGGCAGACCGAGAAGAGTCGGCTGGTTTGACTGCGTTGCCACCCGTTACGGCGTTGAGTGTCAGGGCGCAACTCAGGTTGTAATGACAGCGCTTGACTGCCTTTCATATCTTGAGGAAATAAAAATCTGCGTGGGCTATGAGGTCGACGGCAAGGTTATTAAGGATTTCCCAACAACTCCTACTCTTAAAAAGTGCAAGCCTGTGCTTAAAACAATGAAGGGCTGGCACTGCGATATCCGCGGTATCAGAAATTATGACGAGCTTCCGCAGGAAACAAGGGATTATGTTGAATTCATCGAAGCCGAAATCGGCCACCCGATTACTATGGTTTCAAACGGTCCCGAAAGAGAAGCAATTATTTACAGAAATAAATAATTTTTAAAAGCAGGCCTTTTGACCTGCTTTTATTTCTTAACTATACTTGAAATGGCAATATAAATTGTATATAATATCTTAACAAATAAATTTACGGAGGACGAATATGGAAAAAATACTTGTTCTTGACTTTGGCGGTCAGTATAATCAGCTGATTGCAAGGCGTGTCCGCGACCATCATGTTTATGCGGAGATTTTACCGTATACAACGCCTATTGAAGCAATTAAAGAAAATAACTATAAGGGCATTATTTTCACGGGAGGACCGAATTCCGTTTATGATATGAGCTCTCCTCACTATACAAAGGATGTACTTGAATTAGGTGTTCCTATTCTCGGCATTTGCTACGGCTGTCAGCTTATTGCGTGGATGGGCGGCGGAGAGGTAAAAACTGCTCCTGTCAGCGAGTACGGCAAAATTGAATTTACGGCAAAGCCGTCAGCAATGTTTAAAAATGTTGAAGAAAAATCAGTCGTATGGATGAGCCATACGGATTATATTTCCACACCTCCGCAGGGCTTTGAGATTATCGGTACAACAAACGACTGCCCGTGCGCGGCTATGGAGAATAAGCAAAAGAATTTGTATGCCGTTCAGTTTCATCCCGAGGTAACACATTCCGAGTTCGGCTCACAAATGCTCTATAATTTCCTTTACGAGATATGCAAATGCAAGGGCGACTGGGTGATGGATAATTTCATCGACTCAACCGTCGCAAGGCTTAAGGAGCAAATCGGAGATAAAAAGGTTATCCTCGGTCTTTCGGGCGGCGTTGATTCCTCTGTTGCGGCTGCATTGCTTTCAAAGGCAGTCGGCAGGCAGCTCACCTGCGTTTTTGTTGACCAGGGACTGATGAGAAAAGACGAGGGCGATTTTGTAGAAAAAACCTTTACCTCATTGTTTGATATGAATTTCGTTCGTGTTAATTGCGGCGATTTGTTTTTGGAAAAGCTTAAGGGTGTTGTTGACCCAGAGCAAAAAAGAAAGATTATCGGTACAGAGTTTTTCAATGTTTTCTGGAATGAAATCAGAAAGCAGGACGAGCTTGGCTATTTTGCGCAGGGTACAATTTATCCCGACTGCATTGAATCCGGCAAGGGCGACGCAGATGTAATTAAAACTCATCATAACAGAGTTAATGTTCCGCAGGATGTTGAATTTCTGGGCGTTATTGAGCCGCTTTGCGATTTGTTTAAGGACGAGGTGCGCAGGGTAGGCGAAATGCTCGGAATACCAAAGCAGCTTGTATGGCGCCAGCCTTTCCCGGGACCGGGTCTCGGCGTAAGAATTATCGGCGAAATAACTGCGGATAAGATTAAGGTTTTGCAGGAAGCAGATTGGGTGCTCCGCGATGAAATGGCTAAAAACGGCTACGAGAAAAATTTAGCGCAGTTTTTCTGCGTGCTTCCGTGCGTTAAAACAGTAGGCGTTATGGGCGACCACAGAACCTACGACCACCTTGTTGCAATAAGAGCGGTTACAACCGATGATTTTATGACCGCCGATTGGGCAAAGATTCCGTACGATATCCTCGCAAAGGTGTCAAACAGAATTACGAATGAGGTCGACCATGTAAATCGCGTAGTCTATGACATAACCTCCAAACCCCCCGGCACCGTCGAGTGGGAATAATTTGAAAGCATAAAATTAACTCCTAAAATCCAGCAATTAAGCGGATTTTAGGAGTTTTCTTTTTGTGCGTGATAACAATTTGATAACAGGAAATTGAGGTCGATTATTCTGTGATGCAAGTGGTTTACGGGTTACGCCAATTCTTTTTAGGCTTTCCGTTACCGCAGTCATCAGCAGTATCAGGCCAATTCAATTTCCATTCCATATATTCTGACTTGCTGATTTTACCCTCGGCAAGTTCTTTTTTTCGTGTTGCCCATTCTGTAAGAAATTCATCAAGCAGAAAGTAATTAAACTGAACTGCTTTGTGTATTTCATCAGGATTATCTTCATCCTCAACATCGTGAATAGTAATTTTGTAATGCTCGTCAAGGTCAAAAAGAGTGAACATTACATCTTCCGCCGCATAGTTGTAGGGCTCATAAAGAGAACGGAAATTAACATCCAATGCTTCGGCTATTTTAATGAGCAAATCTTCTTTTGGCTTTCTTGTGTTTGATTCATATTGAGCAATGCGTATATCTGCTGTCTTTTCATCAAAGCCCACAAGCTTTCCAAGCTCTTTTTGAGTTAATCCACGAAACTGACGAACCCTTTTTATTCTATCTCCAACAGCCATAATATTCTCCTTGTGTTAATCTGTTGAACATATCATAGCATATTTGTTTAGTTGCAGTCAAGATAAACTAAACAAAAAAGTAAAATATTTTTCTGAAATCGCTTGACACAAACAAAAATGTTTAGTAATATATAACTAAACAAATTTGCTTAACAATATAAAAGAGGTGAAAAAATGAATAATAACAAATTTATGAGAGTTGACGAGGTTGCTGACGAGCTGGAAGTGTCAGTTGCCTATGCGTATAAGGTAATTCGTAAGTTGAATGAAGAGCTTGAAAGCAAAGGCTATCTTACGGTAAAAGGCAGAGTCAACCGAGAGTACTTTTACGAACGACTTTATTGCAAGGGAGGTGAGTAAATGCCTGTATTCAAAAACGAAAAGAACAAAACTTGGTATGTAATGGTAAGATACACAGATTGGCAAGGTAACCGCAAGCAAAAGTGCAAGAGGGGTTTTGAAACAAAGAGAGAGGCTCTTGAATGGGAAAGAGTATTTCTTTTACAGCAAAGTGCCGATATGGATATGACCTTTGAAAGCTTTGTTGATATTTATAAAAATGATATTAAATCACGAATTAAAGAAACAACTTGGCTCACAAAAATCAATATTATTGAGCAAAAGATTTTGCCCTACTTTGGTAAGAGAAAAATAAGTGAAATACAAACAAAGGATGTAATTGCCTGGCAAAATGAATTAATGCTCCATAAAGATAAGAACGGTAATCCCTATTCTGAGTGTTATCTTAAAACCATTCATAATCAATTAAGTGCAATATTTAACCACGCAGTTAAATATTACGAGCTTCGAAAAAATCCGGCAGCAAAAGCAGGCAATATGGGCAGTGAACACAGAAAAGAAATGCTCTTTTGGACAAAGGAAGAATATTTAAAATTTGCTGATGTTATGATGGACAAACCTGTTTCTTATTACGCATTTGAGGTTTTGTATTGGTGCGGACTGCGTTTAGGTGAGCTTTTAGCATTGACACCTAAAGATTTTGATTTTAATAGCAATACTGTAACGATAAACAAATCATATCAGCGACTGCATGGAGAAGATGTAATTACTACACCGAAAACCAAGAAAAGTAACCGTACAATCAAAATGTCAAAATTCCTCAGCGAAGAAATTCAGGACTATATTAATATGCAATATAACCTTAAACCGGATGACAGATTGTTTCCGATAACAAAAAGCTATCTGCACAGAGAAATGGAGCGAGGAGCAAAAGAGGCAGGAGTTAAAAGAATCAGAATACATGACCTGCGACACTCCCATGTATCTCTTTTAATTGAGCTTGGTTTTTCAGCCGTTGCCATAGCTGACCGATTAGGTCACGAAAGCATAGAGATAACTTATCGCTATGCACACCTGTTTCCTTCAAAACAAAATGAAATGGCAGATAAATTAGACATAGAAAGGAGTGATTAAATGTCGGCTAAAAACCGTGATGAACATAATCGTTGGAGGAACAAAACTGTTGCGTTCAGAATGTCACCTGAAGAAGCAAAACTGCTTGATGAATTTGTCAAGCTGTCAGGTATTAACAAACAGGATTACTTAATAAGCAGAGTCTTGCAAAGAGATGTAATTGTTCAGGGCAATCCGCGAGTATATAAAGCCTTGCGGAATGAGCTCACTAATTTGACTAACCAATTACAAAATGTCAATCAAGTGGACGATGAATTTCTGTTAGTTTTGAATCAGTCTTTAACCATACTTTCCGATATGAATAATCTGTCTTAAAATACGCTTAAGCCCCTGCGGGCGCAAGGGCACTTTTGATGCGAAGTGTCAAAAGTGCTTTTGCGTTACTCTTGGCAAGAGTAACTCGTCCTCACAAGTTCCATATCTCTCGTGGCTTCACAGGCTCTGCCCCTCGCTCATTCCACTGCTCGTCCTCTCGACAAAAAGTCTCGCTACGCTACCAACTTTTTGCCGTATTAATAGGTTTGAAAAGGAGATGATAATATAACGATTTTAACAAGTATTAGTATTGAACTCGGTAAAGGCGTACTTAATCACAATAACCGAAAATTCATTGCAGAAAATGTTGATAAAAACAGAACTCAAAATAACATTGAGTATGAAAATATAAGTCTTGAAAATGCTTATCACAACCTTTTTGATGAAGCATTGCAGAGGTATAACGACAGGCAGAAAAGAAATGACAGAAAAATAGAAAACTACCTTGAACATATCCAAAAAGGTAAGCAGGAAAAGCCGTTTTACGAGATAATTGTTCAGGTAGGCAATAAGGATGATATGGGAATAAACACTCACAATAAAGAGCTGTCAAAAGCAATTCTTGATGAGTATATGACGGAATTTCAAAAGCGAAATCCGTATCTCTATGTGTTCAATGCTCATCTTCACATGGACGAAGCAACGCCCCATTTGCACATTGATTTTATCCCGTTTACAACAAACAGTAAGCGTGGTTTAGATACCCGTGTATCAATGAAACAGGCACTATCGAATCAAGGCTTTAACGGTGGCACCCGTGAGGAAACTGAATGGAGCCAATGGGTAAAATCTGAAAAGCAAGCCCTTTCAAAAGTTATGCAAGAGCATAATGTCGAGTGGGAGTTTCAGGGCAATGATAAAGAGCATTTGTCTGTTCTTGACTACAAAAAGCAGGAACGCAAAAAGGAGGTTACAGAGCTTGAACGGCAGTGCGATGTTCTCAAACATAACATTGTTGATTTGGCTGATTGCCGGCAACAGATAGAGAATATTTTCTCGGAGCAAGAGTTTGATGAGGTTTATTCTCTGCCGGAGCCGAATAAGCTTGAAAGTGCAAAATCATACAAAAGCCGCATTGAACCGTTGTTCAAAAAGCTAAAAGAATTTGCAAAACGGTACCTGATAAAATTTATTGATTACGGAAATAAGTATCGAGCTGTCAGCAGTGAGTGTGACTATTTACAACGAGAAAACTATGAGTTAAAGCAAAGCAATACACGATATTTGCAGGAAAATCTGAAGTTGAAAAGGGAGCTGAAGGATTTTAGATTACTCAAAAAATTGATAGGCAAAGAAAAGGTTAATGAGATAATTGAACAGTCAAGAAAAACCAAAAAACACGAAAGGAATTTTTAATTATGAAAAAGAATTATACTGATGAAAAAACAGGAATCAATTACACACTTGTAGGTGATGTTTATCTGCCAAACCTCGTTTCAACGGACACCAATTATCCTATCGGCATTTGGGGACAAAGGCATAAAGAGTACTTAAAAGAAAGCCACAAGTTGAGATATTACAACTTACTGACACAAGGCAAACTTAACTCTTATATCCACGATGTAGATGTCAGGGCAAAGAAAATGTATGATAACCTCGTAACCCAACTTGCCGAACAAGAAGGCATAACCGAACAACTCAAAGCCGACAATCAAATCCTTTGGGTTCAACGAATGAATAACATCGCAAATCGTGCAAGAGAAATTGTTTACAATAATATAATATTTACTATTTAATCAAAATACGGCAGGGATGACCTGCCGTATTTTTATAAAATTTTGGCTTTGTCAATAAAAGTGTGTAAGTTTTTTAAGAAATTAGATAATTGATGTTT
>JBJEPL010000020.1:0-2383 GCA_051881215.1 Eubacterium sp.
ATCCGATTTTTTCGGCTTTTTAATAATTCTTGTATGGAATATGATTACAATAAGAAAAAAGACAAATACTTCTTTTAACCTTACCGAAATCTTTTTAAAGCCTGTAATCTGTGCTTTGTCGGTGTATTTTATTACAGATTGCATAAAAACCTCATTTTGCACCGGATTATCCGATATGTTAACATTTATAATCTGCGCTTTTATTTGCATATTTTGTTATTTAATTTTGCTGTTTTTGTTCAAAAGTATATCATTTAATGAGATAAAAGGTATAAAATAATTAAAAAATATGCTTAACTACTTGAAAAATGGTAATATTTATAGTATTATTTTTTATGAACAAGTTAATCGAAAGCGGGCAGTTATATGGCTGTTGATTTTAATTTTAAAGAAAAATACGATATAAATGATTTGATTTCAATAGTCAAACTGCTCAGGGCTCCCGGCGGCTGTCCTTGGGATCGTGAACAGACCCACCTTTCAATAAAGAAAAATTTTATTGAAGAAACCTATGAGGTAATTGAGGCAATAAATAAAGAAAGCGTTGAGGGACTTAAAGAGGAACTCGGCGATATTCTTTTGCAGGTTGCTCTTCATACCGAAATGGAAAGGGAGGCCGGCAATTTTAACTTCGACGATGTTTGTAACGATATCTGTCAGAAGCTTATTATCCGTCATCCTCATGTTTTTGGTGATGTCAAAGCCAACGACGCCGACTCGGCTCTTGTCAGCTGGGACGCGGTTAAGCTGAAAACCAAAGGCATGAAAAATCAAAGCCAGTCAATGGCAAGCGTTCCTGTTGAGCTTCCGGCGCTTATGCGTGCGCAGAAGATTCAGAGTAAGGCTGCTAAAGCAGGCTTTGACTGGAATGACAGCGAAGGAGCCTTTGATAAGCTTTACGAAGAGATTAACGAGTTGAAAAATGCCATGTCCGAGGGGGATCAGGCTGATATTGAAAGCGAGTTCGGCGATGTCCTTTTTTCCTGTGTGAATATTTCGCGCTTTATTAATGTTGACAGTGAGGAATCCTTAACTTCGTCTACGGACAAGTTTATTTCCCGCTTTACATTAGTTGAGCAGATGGCGCAGAAAAACGGAATATCAATGAAGGACGCGTCAATAGAAGAGCTTGATTTGCTGTGGAACAGGGCAAAAGAAATATTAGCTGATTAACAGCAAAACGGAGGAAATTTAAATGAACAAATCAGAACTTGTTGCAGCAGTAGCTGCAAAGGCAGAACTTTCAAAGAAAGATGCAGACGCAGCAGTAACAGCTGTATTCGACGCTGTAAAAGACGCTCTTGCTGACGGCGACAAAGTTGCTCTTGTTGGCTTCGGTACATTTTCAGTTAAGACTCGCGCAGCTCGTACAGGTCTTAATCCTCGCACAAAGGAAACAATTGAGATTCCTGAGGCAAAGGTTCCTGCATTTAAGGCCGGTTCAGCTCTTAAGGAAGCTGTAAAGTAATTTTGGCAAATAACAAGGGGCACTGCTTTAATTAGGCAGTGCCTTTAGTTTTACGGAGATTATATGAGATTAGATAAGTATTTAAAGGTTTCAAGAATTATAAAAAGAAGAACTGTTGCCAACGAAGCCTGCGACGCGGGAAAGGTTGAGGTCAACGGCAAAATTGCCAGAGCGTCTTATGATGTAAAAACAGGCGATGTAATAAAAATTTCCCTCGGCGCAAATGTTAAATCATACGAGGTTTTGCAGATTAATGAGCACGCACTCAAGGACGACGCAGCAAAAATGTATAAAATACTTTGAAATACAATAGGACAGCATTACGCTGTCCTATTTTTATATATTCAGCTTTTATTATCAATAAAGTAAGCAATTATCATTTCAATTATTTCAATTTCTTTATTTGAAAGCTGATTTATACTATTAATCATTTTTGTTGTTTCTTTTTCAGACTTGTTACCTGTTAAAACATAATCACTGCTTATATCAAGAATTTGGCATATTTTAAGTAGATTTTCGGGTCGTATTGCTTTTTTTCCAAGCTCCAGATTTGAAATCATTTGTATTGAAACATCCATTTTTTCCGCTAATTGCTCCTGTGTTAAGCCTAATTGTTTTCGTCTTGCCGATAATCTTTTTCCCATATCCTTTAAAAGATTTTTCTCCATAATAAGTCCTCCCAAAAAATACATCTATGGGTTATATTATTGTGGCTTTTTACAGAAAAATACATCACCTATAGATTGACAAAATTAAACTATAGATGTATAATTAACTAAAAATATAATCTAAAGGAGAAAAATACTATGAAAAAGATTTTAAGTATTTTATTATCAGTTGTAATGCTATTGAGCATTACAGCAGGGCTTGATTTGTCAGCATATGCAGACACAAGCGGAGATTTTGAGTATGAAC
>JBJEPL010000021.1:0-7983 GCA_051881215.1 Eubacterium sp.
TACACTCGTGAAGGTAGGGATAAGCTCAACCACTCCCCTTATTTTTTTACTCTCCATAATATGACACAAAGAGGCAACACAAGCGTTTACCTCTTTGCTTATTTCATTTTTAAACTGAACGGTTAAAGCCATATCACCGTTTTGTAAAAACGAATAATTCATTATCTTTCAAAATATCCTTTTTTAAGTGTATTTTCAAACCAGGCTGTTGTTTTATCCTCAACAGTCGGAGGATACTCAATCAAAGCCTTCATCATTGAAACAAGCGGCAAATTGATATTTTTACCGAAGCCGTCAATATAAGGCCTTGCCTCGCCGTACATATCAAGCATACCTGCTCCTGCTGCTGCGTCCATAGCCTTTTCCTGCTCCTGCGGAGTATGAAAGAGAGTTGTGTCGCCGAGTATAAAAGCGGTTGCCGCCATAAGAGCGTCACAGCCCCAATCGGATACGGTTGCAGTGATGATATTATCTGCGGTAGTATCCGCAAGAATTCCGAAGCCTGTTCCTGCCTTACAGCCGCCGAGCTCCGCATATGGAACATAGGCTCTTATATGGTCCTCAATAGCGGCCATACCGATTTCATTTCCCAAATCGCCTATGGAAAGATTATAAACGCCAAGCTCCTTGCACTTATTAAACAGCACATCGTATTTTGCCTCTACGTTAGTGGTGTTAACGCCTACGGCATTATGATAATAACCGTTTTTATTTCTGCCGGGAGCTTCATTTGTAATAATTGCGCACGGCCTTCCGTGGGAAAGGATTTCGTCGCTTTGAGCCTCTGCCTTATCAAGCTCCTTTGTAAAGGTAAGCATACAAACGGTATTTTCTTTTATATCCTCAATTTTTTCGCAGGTATCAAAGCCAAGCTCAATGCTCATTGCCCTGATAGCTTTAATACATTGCTCGGGAACAATCATAACAGGCTTTGCCCCGAAGGCACGCATTAAAAACCTTGCAAGAAGCGTTGAAGATATAATGCCGTCTGTTTCAGCCTCTTCCCATGGAAGAAGTATGAAGCCTGTAAGGATATATACAAGCTCGCCTTTTTTAATGTTTTTTACAAGTCCCTTTGCCGCGTGGGTAGACAGCGGCTCTCCGGTAAACTTTCTTGAACCGCCGTACAAAATTCTGCACACGCCGTAGCCCCTCGGGTCAAGATTCATAAGGGTGTCAAGATTGTCTCCGATATTTAATAAAGTTAATTCTTCTCTTGTCATAAATTTTAATCAGCCTTACACTGCTCCTCAAAATCTGCTACCAATGCGTCCTGAATTCTCTTTAACATTTCCGGTGCTTTTCCGCCTACAGGCTTGCCGTCAACAGTTTCAGCCGCAAGGCAGAAGGAGCCTGTTGAATGAACAACAACCTCGTCTGCATTCATAAGCTCATCAAGAGTATATTCTCTCTCTTCAACCTCATAGCCGAGCTTTTTCGCAAAAGCAAGAAGCCTTATTCTTGCAGTACCCGGAAGAATATGGTCTGTAAGAGGATGTGAAATAACCTTTCCGTCCTTAAAAATTGAGCAGTTTGAATGCGCACATTCTGTTACAATATCGCCTCTGTGGAATATTGCCTCGTCGCAGCCGGCTCTGTCAGCGGCGGTAGCAGCAAGGCATGACGGAATAAGATTTAATGTTTTAACATTACAATACTCAAATCTTTTATCCTCATATGTTATAAGGTTAACTTTTTTATAAGTATCCGCTACAGGAGAAGGAGTGAGTGTAATCCAAAGATTTCCCTTAACGCCCTCCTTATAAATATGGCCTCTTAAGCCCGAGCCTCTTGTTACCTGCATATACACAAACTGGTCGCCGCTGTCAACCTTTTTAACAAGGTCATTAAGAAGCGCCTCAAGCTCATCTCTCTCAATAGGCATATTGATATCAAGCAGCTTTGCAGAATTATAAAATCTGTTTAAATGAGCGTCGGTATCAAAGATTTTATGATTATGAGCATAAGTTGCGTCATAAATACCGTCACCAAACCAGCATACACGGTCAAGCATAGGTATCTGCATTTCTTCGATAAGGCCGTACTTACCGTTGTAATAACCTAAATTTTCCATTTAACATAAATCCTCCTAATTATCAAAAAAGGGGCAAAGAGCTGCCTTGTGATATCAGCTTCTTTGCCTATCGCTTAATATAATAATACTAAATACCTCAAATGTAAAGCATAAAATTTTAATATACACCAATCCATTAAATCGGGCAAAAAGAAAGAAGGCTGAGCCGAAAAAGCCCAACCTTCCCCTCTCTGTCATTACAAACTATGGAGGACCAAGAGTTTGAAATGGTGCGGCCCATTTCAAATCTAAATTGATTATAGTACAATGTGCACAATTTGTCAATATAATTGTTGAAACTTTTTGCTGTTAATTAACATATCAAAAATGTGAAAATATTTTCTTTTTTATTTTTTAAGTATCTTTTTCTGTACTTTTTTATTGTAATTTCTTGACATCAAACATTTGTTCGCCTAATATATTCGGTGTGAAAGGAATCTTTTATCCACTCAAAAAAGAATACCATTCTCAAAATATATTTTGGAAAGAAGGGCAGCAAAATGACTATTGATGAATTAGCTCGTGAATACGAGGGGCAGTACAAAACTCTTTGTGCAAAGCTCGACGGACTTAAGCCGTTGCTTTGCGTTTATACAGGCGAGGATTTGTTTTTGCTCAGAAGGAGAATACGAATTTATTACGATATGGCTTGTGAATGCAAAAGAATTTCATCTTTGCTTTCCCGCTATTATGAGGAGGGAGAAGATGATTGATTTTGTTGACTCATATATGAGAGATATTAACCGTTTTGAGGACAACCCTGCCGACGAGCAAAAAATATTGCTTAAATCAATATCAAGCGTTCTTCCGAAAATACTTGAATATGAGCTTACGGACAAACAGCGCCTTTGCATAAAACTGTTTTATGTTCAGGGCAAAAGCCAGACCGAAATCGCAAGGCAGTTAAAGCTGTCCCAGCCAACGGTCAGCCGTCACATAAGCTCTGCAAAAGCAATACTGAACAAATTTATCGGCTACTGCTTTTATTCGGTAAAAAAAGCAAACGAACAGTGGCTGAGTCTGGAATAAATCAGTCCCAGCCGACTGAACTATATAAACAGCCGATACAGCAGCGGCTTCTTTAAAGGAATTTACAATTCCACCGCCGCCAACAACTGAAAAACGCACCTCTTTATTTTATGAGGTGCGTTTAATTTTTGTTAAGATATAAAAGATATAATAACCGCCGTAATAAACATTATTACATACAATACAGGCTGATGAAGCATATATACCCAAAGGCTGTTTCGACCGACAAAGCAAAGAAATTTGCTTCGCTTTTTATACATTGCCTCGGGCAGCTTTTCCTCCTTGGCAAGCTTGCCTAAAAAGGCGCCGAATAAAAATACAAATATCCACGGGATAACCGAAAAATAATCGGCGCTGTAAAAATCCTTTGAAAAAACGCCTAACGGGCATAGCCAGTCATACTGATACCAGCTTTGAGGTAAGTCAATAAGGCCGAAGAAAAAGGTACCGCTGTTAATTCCGTAGGTAAAGAAAAAAAGAACAAGTGATATCACCGCGCCTATGCGGTAATCAATTTTTTCTATAAGAGGCATAAGAAGCCCCGTTATTATCATACAAATTCCCAGACAGTGAAGTATTCCGAAATAAATTTGGGCTCCGACAAAGCCGAAGAGGGGCAAAATAACGGCTGTAACAAAGGTTATTGCCAAGCCGCAGGCTAAAACGATAAATCCTCTTTTAACCGTATTTCTTGAAAGCCTCGAGCAGATACCCGAAATAATAATAAATAGCGCCCAAAACAGCGGTTGAATAATACACAGCGCGTCAAATATCTTATATCCCCATTGAAGCTCAAGCACATCGCCTATATCAAGAAAAAAGTGATGAACAATCATACACAGTATTGCAAATCCCCTTAACTCGTCAAGCAGATATATGCGTTTTTTATTTTTCTCCATTTATAAAACCTCTTGATATTGTTAATATTATTGTATCACATTTCTTAAAGGTTGTATATATTAAAAAAATATGTTACAATAATGCGGCAAATAAGTTGTGAGGTACATATTTATGAAGGAATTTAATCAAATACTTAAGGCTCAGGCAGTTACAATTGTTAACGCAACCAATACTGCCGTAAGTGTTAAATCAGGCTCTCTGCCTGTTTTCGCAACGCCGATGATGGTTGCGCTTATGGAGGAAGCAACCTGCTTTGCCTGCGCGCCTCTGCTTGATGACGGCGAAACCACGGTCGGTACAAAAATAAATGTATCACATGACAAGGCAAGCGCTGCCGGTACTACCGTTACCGCCTTTGCTTCCTTGGAGGAAGTCGACGGAAGAAGGCTTGTTTTTTCTGTTTACGCAAAGGACGACAGCGGTGATATTATCGGTAAAGGAGCTATTGAAAGATTTGTTGTTATTTCCGATAAATTTATGAAGAGGGTAAACAAATAATGAGATATAATGCAGTCATATTCGATTTTGACGGAACAATATGCGACACCGGCGAGGGAATACTCAAAAGCGCTAAATTTGCTCTTGACGCTTTCGGCTACGAGGCTCCCGATTACACGGAGCTTACATATTTCATCGGTCCGCCTTTATTGATAACCTTTCAGGAAAAATTCGGCGCCGACCCCGCAAAGGCGGAGGAGCTTGTTAAAAAATTCCGTGAAAGATATACAAACAAGGGCGTTTTTGAAAGCTGTCTTTATGACGGCATTAAGGAGCTTTTGATAGCGCTGAAAAAAGACGGACTGAAAATAGGAATTGCCTCTTCAAAGCCGCAGGATTATATTGAAACCCTGCTTGAGCATTTCGGTATAAGAAACTATTTTGATACAATCTGCGGCGTATCATTTACAGCTGACTGCGAATCAAAAACAAGCATTATTGCCAGATGCGCCAAGGAGCTTGGCTGTTTGGGCAATGAAATAATAATGGTCGGCGATAAGAAATATGATATTGAGGGCGCAAAGGCTAATCATATTGACTCTGTCGGCGTATTATGGGGCTACGGTTCAAAATTCGAGTTCATTGAGGCAGGAGCAAAATTCCAGGCTGAAAAAATATTTGATATTGAATCAATTGCCCTTGGCTATTTCGAGCAGACAGAAGAATCAAAGGGAATTTTCAACGGCCGTATTATAACCGTTCACGAGGATACGGTAACTCTTGTTGACGGAACACAGGCAAGCAGAGAAATTGTTGATCACCCGGGCGGTGTTGCAATAGTCGGTCTTACAGATAATAATGAAATACTGCTCGTAAGGCAGTTCAGATATCCATATAAAGAAACAATATACGAGCTCCCTGCCGGCAAGCTTGAAAAGGGAGAGGATCCAAAAGAAGCCGGCATAAGAGAATTCAAAGAGGAATGCGGAGCGACTGCGGAAATTTTTGAATCGTTAGGCGAAATTTATCCCACTCCGGGATATTGCGGCGAAATAATAAGGCTGTTTTATGCAGAAAATATATCCGTCGGCGAGCAAAATCTCGACGAGGATGAATTTCTTGATGTTATCAAAATGCCTGTTGACGAATGTATCACAAGGATAATGAGCGGTGAAATCAAGGATGCAAAAACCATCGCAGGCATATTCAAATTAAAGGAACTTAAAAAATTATGACGGCTTATCTTGACAATTCAGCAACAACAAAGCCCTGCAGTGAATGTGTTGACGCGGTAACAAAAATGCTTACGGATAATTACGGCAATCCATCAAGCCTTCACAATTTAGGAATTGACGCTATGAAGGAGGTTATCCTTGCAAGAAGCGCAATAGCCGACTCCCTCGGTGTAAGCCGTGAGGAAATAATATTTACCTCCGGCGCTACCGAAGCAAACAATCTTGCGGTTTTCGGAGCGGTAAAGGCTAAAAGAAGGCTCGGAAAAAGAATAGTTACAACCGCAATTGAACACGAAAGTGTTTTGCAGTCAATTGAGGAGCTTGAAAGGCAGGGCTTTGAGGTAATTTATATCAAGCCCAACAAATACGGAAGCATAACCGAAGAGCAGATTTTTGACGCGGTAAACCGCGACACCGTTTTAGTGTCAATTATGTATATCAATAACGAGGTTGGCTCAATAATGCCTGTAAATGCAATTAAAAGAGCCGTTAAAAGAGCCTCTTCCCCTGCTCTTATACACATCGACTGCGTACAGGCTTACGGTAAAATCCCCATTAACGCAAAAAAGCTCGGCGCGGATTTGATTACCGTAACCGCGCATAAAATTCACGGTCCTAAAGGAATAGGAGCAATATATATAAACAAGGACTCGCATCTTACAAATCAGAATTTTGCAAGGACCTTCGGCGGCGAGCAGGAAAGAAAAATACGCCCGGGTACGGAAAGCTCTCCGTTAATTGCCGGCTTCGGCGCGGCTGTCAGGGCGTTACCGGATATTTCACGGCAAAGCGAAAAAATTAAGGCTTTAAACGCCTATGCAAAAGAAAGACTGTCGGAAATTGACGGAATAATAATTAACAGCGGCGAAGCAGCGTCGCCTTATATTATAAATCTCTATGTTCCCACCTTTATGAGAAGCCAAACCGTTTTGCAGGAGTTGTCATCAAAATACGGCGTTTTTGTCAGCAACGGCTCTGCCTGCGCAAAAGGCAAAAAAAGCCATGTTCTTACGGCTATGGGGCTTTCTGACGAAATTATTGATAAGAGCATAAGAGTAAGCTTTTCAAGATATAATACAAAACAGGACATAGATTTGCTCTGCTCTGCTTTGTGCGAGCTGATAAAAACACATCCCGGGAGTTAAAAATGAAAGAAATAATTTTAATAAAAAACGGCGAGCTTGCCCTTAAGGGTCTTAACCGCAACACCTTTGAAGATATATTAATCAAAAATATGAAAAAAAGGCTTTCCGATTTAGGAAGGTTTGAATTTACAAAAAGCCAGTCCACGATAATGGTTGATCCTTTAGAAAACGGCATTGACCTTGACGACGCAGTAGACAGGCTTTCAAAGGTTTTCGGCATTGCCGCTTTATCGAGAGCGTGCGTATGCGAAAAGGATTTTGAAGATATCAAAGCCGTAAGTGCCCAATATCTGCGTGAGCAGTTGGAGGACGCAAAAACCTTTAAGGTTGAAGCAAAAAGATCCGATAAAAAATTTGCGATGAAATCGCCTGAAATATGCAGGGAGCTTGGCGGCTTTCTTTTATCGCAATTTAATCATCTGAAGGTTGATGTTCATAATCCCGATGTTATTGTAACAGCGGAAATCCGCGACAAATATGCTTTCGTTCACGGCAATAAAATCAAGGGCGCCGGCGGAATGCCCACATCAACAAGCGGCAGAGCAGCCGTTCTTATCAGCGGAGGAATAGATTCCCCTGTTGCCGCATATATGATGGCTAAAAGAGGAATAGAACTTTGCGCTGTTCACTTTGCTTCTCCGCCCTACACCTCCGAGCTTGCCGAAATGAAGGTAATGGAGCTTCTCAAAAAGGTAGCTCAATATTCAGGAGTTATAACGACATATGTTGTCGGCTTTACAAAAATACAGGAGGCAATAAGAGATTACTGCCCCGAGGAATATTTCACCATAATTATGAGAAGAATTATGATGATGATTTCCCAAAAGATAGCAAAAGCTCAAAACTGCAGTGCGCTGATAACCGGAGAAAGCGTGGGTCAGGTTGCAAGCCAAACAATTTATGCGCTTGCCTGCACCGACTGCGCTGTTGATATGCCTGTTTTCAGGCCATGCATCGGTATGGATAAGGAGGAAATCATTGCCGTATCAAGAAAAATTGATACCTTTGAAACCTCAATTCAGCCTTACGAGGATTGCTGTACCGTATTTACTCCAAAGCATCCTAAAACAAGACCTCATATTGATGATGTTATTAATGCGGAAAAACGCATAGAAAATCTTGATGAGCTTATTGACGATGCAATAAATAATGTAAAAAAGAG
>JBJEPL010000022.1:0-7981 GCA_051881215.1 Eubacterium sp.
ATTCATATAACTAACGGGATATGTGTTATTCAAAGAGTTGACAACGCAGAGCCTATTGAAATTATTACTAACGGACTTACTGTTTACGATAAAAACAGCAAAATTAATTTCATTGTGCAAAACGGTCTTTGCGTAAAATCACCGTTTGATATTGACGATGTAAAAATTTTTGCAAATGATACAAAAGTCGACAGTATGTTTATCGAAAACTTATCTGACGGCACCGTTGTAGTCGCAGGTCATAATATTGTTATTTACAATGATGTTACATTGGAATTACTGAAAAGCAGGCAAATTTATTTTGCGGCAGGTAATGAAATAAAATGCGGCTATAATATTTTGGGTTACATACAAACAATCGCCACAGCAGGAAATAAAATAGAAGTCAATGGATAATAATCAAAACTGCGTCATACTTTTCAATGAGCTATACGAAAAATACTATAAAAAGGTACTTTCGTATTTCAGAAAAGAATTTGATGCCGACGAGGCTGATGACCTTACTCAACAGACATTTTTACAGCTATGGGGCTGGATTGCGAATATACAGCTTGTCAAAAACAAAAAGGCGTACATTTTCCGTATTGCAAAAAATGTACGCTGTGACAGGTATCGGCAAAGGGCTCTTATGCTTAATACTGTTTCCCTTACTGATGATTTTGAAATAAAGGACAGCTCTGTTTTCACCGATGATATTGATTTTAATTTATCGTTTAATACGGGTCTTACATATCAAGATAAGCAACTGCTTGTGATGAAGGAGCAGGGCTTTAACAGCAGAGAAATCAGCAAGCAACTGGGAATCAGCTCCTCTGCCGTTCGCTCGCGATGGCAAAAGTTGAGAAAGAAAATAAAAGACAATGTTAATAATACTTGAATTTCTTATCAGAATTGCAGGATTGATAATCTTGTTTATCTTTTTCTCATTTTGCAATGATGATAAATAAAATCCGCACCGCTTGACTGAAAATCAAGCGGTGTTTTTATCCTCTGAACAACAAAAAGACCGCATCAAAGATGCGGTCTTAAAAATTTTATATTAATTACTCTGCGTCAGGAGCATAGTAATCAACAAGCTTTGCAAGCTTATTGTACTTCTCGATAGAGTTATCAGCCGCAATGGCAAAGAGCTCTTCTGCCTTACCGGGGAAGGATCTCTTAAGAGCTGAATATCTTGTTTCACCCTCGATGAATTCAACATAATCAGCAGTAGGAGCCTTACTGTCAAGAGAGAATGGGTTTTTACCCTCTTGGGCAAGAGCAGGGTTAAATCTGAAGAGATTCCAATAACCTGCTGCAACTGCCTTCTTCTGCTCTGTCTGGTTGAACGGCATCTTGATACCGTGGTTAATACAAGGAGCGTAGCAGATAATGATTGAAGGTCCGTGATAAGCAGCTGCTTCCTGGAATGCCTTGAGACACTGATTAGCGTTAGCGCCCATAGCAACCTGTGCTACATAAACATAGCCGTAGCTCATAGCAATTTGAGCAAGGTCTTTCTTCTTAACTACCTTACCTGATGCCGCAAATTTAGCAACAGCGCCTGTAGGTGTAGCCTTTGAAGCCTGACCGCCTGTATTTGAATAAACCTCTGTATCAAATACAACAATGTTAACATCCTCGTTAGAAGCGATTACATGGTCAAGACCGCCGAAGCCGATATCATATGCCCAGCCGTCGCCGCCGAAGATGAACTGATACTTTTTAGCAGCGTAATCCGAATCCTTAAGGAAATCGTCGGCAGCAGCCTTTGCATCGCCGTCAAATTCTGTCTGCTTAAGAGCAGCAATAAGAGCGTCTGCAACAGCAGTATTTGTCTCTGCGTCCTCATAGGTATCAAGCCATGCCTGTGCTTTGTCAGCAACAGGAGTATCAAGAAGCACCTGTGCATCAGCAGCAAGTCTTTCACGGATTTGCTTTTGAGCAAGCATCATACCGTAACCGAACTCTGCGTTATCCTCAAAGAGAGAGTTAGACCAAGCAGGACCGTGACCCTTCTTATCAACTGTATAAGGAGTTGAAGGAGCAGAACCGCCCCAGATTGAAGAACAGCCTGTTGCGTTTGCAATATACATCTTATCACCGAAGAGCTGTGTAGCAAGCTTTGCATAAGGTGTTTCACCGCAGCCTGCGCAAGCGCCGGAGAATTCAAGATAAGGCTTTCTGAACTGAACGCCGATTGTGTTATTTGTAAGAGTTTCAGGCTTTGCGTCGATATCAACAAGAGCGTCAAAAGCAATCTGTGAATCCATCTGTGAAGCGATAGGCTTCATAGTGAGAGACTTTGTAGGACAAACATTTGCGCATGAGCCGCAGCCTGTGCAGTCAAGAGTTGAAACGATAAGAGCATACTTATAAGGAGTTCTCTTGTGATCAACCATTTTTGCAGCCTCGGGAGCATTTGCAGCTTCCTCAGCGTTAAGGCATACAGGTCTGATAACAGCATGAGGGCAAACCATTGAGCAAAGGTTACACTGTGCACACTTTGTAGGATCCCATTCAGGAACCGTAATAGCAATGCCTCTCTTTTCAAATGCTGCCGAGCCCTGAGGATAAACACCGTCAGCGCAATCAACAAATGTTGAAACAGGAAGATCGTCACCGTGAAGTCTGCCAACAGGATCAAGAATTTCCTTAACGAATTTCTTCATTTCAGGACGCTCTGTTTTAACCTCAAGCTCTGCAGGCTCGTCAACTGCATCCTTCCAAGAAGCAGGAACATCAATCTTAACAAGCTCCTTTGAACCTCTGTCAATACCTGCGTGGTTAGCGTTTACAATAGCCTCGCCCTTCTTTGAGAACTTCTTAACAACTGCTGCTTTCATAAGCTCAATAGCCTTATCAACAGGAAGAATGTTTGAAATTGTGAAGAAAGCTGACTGAAGAATTGTTGAAGCTCTTCCCGGAAGTCCTACTTCCTCTGCAATCTTAATACCGTTTATTGTATAGAACTGAATATCATTTTCGGCAATATATCTCTTCATTGCTGCAGGAAGCTCCTTATCAAGCTCCTCAGGAGTCCAGATACAGTTGAGAAGGAAGGTACCGCCCGGAACTATATCCTGAACCATATCATACTTTGTAACATATGAAGGATTGTGGCAGGCAACGAAGTTTGCTTTATTAATGAGATATGTAGAAGTAATAGGCGATGTACCGAAACGAAGGTGGGATACTGTTATACCGCCTGACTTCTTTGAATCATAGAAGAAATAGCCCTGTGCATACATATCGGTATTATCACCGATGATTTTGATGGAATCCTTGTTGGCACCTACCGTACCGTCAGAGCCGAGACCCCAGAACTTACAGGAGGTTGTGCCTTTAGGAGTTGTATCAGGAGCTTCTGTAACATCAAGTGAAAGAGCTGTTACATCGTCATGGATTGAAAGAGTAAATTCCTTCTTTGGCTCTTTTGCAGCCATATTGTTATAAACAGCAATAATGTGAGCAGGGAGAGTATCCTTTGAGCCAAGACCGTAACGGCCGCCGTATACAGGTACTGCTTCAAACCTTGTACCCTTAAGAGCGGCAACAACATCAAGGTAAAGAGGCTCACCGAGAGAACCCGGCTCCTTAGTTCTGTCGATAACAGAAATTGTTTTAACAGAGTCAGGCATAACATCAAGAAGATGCTTTACAGAGAAAGGTCTGTAAAGATGTACCTTAATCATACCTACCTTTTCGCCGCGTGCGTTAAGGTAATCAACTGTTTCCTGAATTGTATCGCAAACAGAACCCATTGCAACGATTACACGCTCTGCATCAGCAGCGCCATAGTAGTTGAAGAGCTTATAATCAGTACCGAGCTTTGCGTTGATTCTGTTCATATACTCTTCTGTTGTTGCAACAGCGTCATTATAATACTTATTACAAGCCTCACGATGCTGGAAAAAAATATCGCTGTTTTCTGCCGAGCCGCGAAGAACAGGTCTTTCAGGATTTAATGCACGGGCACGGAATGCCTGAACATCTTCCATATCAACCATTGATTTGAGGTCATCGTAATCCCAGATTTCGATTTTTTGAATTTCGTGTGATGTACGGAAGCCGTCAAAGAAATGAAGGAACGGAACTCTGCTCTTAAGAGTTGAAAGATGAGCAACTGCGCCGAGGTCCATAACCTCCTGAACATTTGCAGAGCAAAGCATTGCATAGCCTGTCTGACGGCAAGCCATTACATCTGAATGGTCGCCGAAAATGTTAAGAGCGTGTGTTGATACGCAACGGGCTGATACATGAATAACCGACGGAATAAGCTCACCAGCAATCTTATACATATTAGGAATCATAAGAAGCAATCCCTGAGATGCTGTATAAGTTGTAGTAAGAGCTCCGGCTGAAAGCGAGCCGTGAACCGCACCGGCCGCACCGGCTTCGGATTCCATTTCGGCAACCTTTACGGTCTGGCCGAAAATGTTTTTTACTCCCCTTGCTGCCATGGCATCTGTTTCCTCAGCCATATTTGAAGAAGGAGTAATAGGATAAATTGCGGCAACTTCTGTGAACGCATAACTTACATGTGCAGCAGCACTGTTACCGTCCATAGTTTTCTTTTTTCTTGCCATTGGAACTTCCTCCTAAAGTTGAAATTTTAAATAAAATATGAAACATTAAGTTGCAATGTCCATAACCTTGTTAATTATAGCACTTGCATATTACAAATTCAATGATAAATTTAAAAAAAGACAGGAAATGATTTCAAATCACCTCCTGCCGTAAATTTAATCATCGACACCGTTCATAACTTCAATTCCGGTAGCAGGTGTGATTTCAACCTCCTGATCCTCGTCCGAAGCCGGTACGGTAATGGTATTTCCGGTGATATCAACACCGCTTAATTTAACAATAACCTCAACATCGCCCTTGAGCTTGCCGAGTGAATAGGTTTTCACGGTAGTGCCGTCAAGAACAACAGTTTCGCTGTCAAGCTCTTTATAATTTTTATCTCCGACAACTCTGTATGAAACGGTAATCTCGCTTTCAATATTATTATAGAAAGGAAGCTTTACATTTACCTTTATTTCACGCCTTTTTGATTTTGTAGTTGTTTGAGTTGTTGTTTCCTTTTCTGTAGTGGTTTGCGCCTTTGTTGTGGCTTTATTTGTTGTTTGCTTTTGGGTTGTTGATGTTTTGTTTTCTGTTGTATTATTTTGGGTTGTCTTGGTATCGGTTGCTTTTTCGGTTGTTTTTTCGGTGGTTTCATTCTCTTTTACAGTTGTTTTATTCTGAACCGATGATGAAGCAGCCGAATTCTCAGCGTTTGCGTCATCTATAGATACAGGAGAGGTTCCCGAAGCTGTGATATCGCTGTCTTTAGTAACGCTCTTATCAACAGTGGTTGTAACCTGCCAGCCGCTTTCGTCGGTAACTATTTCTGTAACTGCTTTTCCTTCGGCGTCTGTTACCGCTTCTCCGTTTTTATCGGTAACGGGAGCTGTTACAACAACATCAACATACTCCTTTGAGGAGCAGGCGGTAAATGCAAATAATATACAGATTGCTGTAAAGATAATCAAAAATTTTTTCATAATTTTTCCTTTCTAAATAAAAGCAGAGAATGAGGCGTCGCTCGGCATACGCCAATCCCCTCTCGGGCTTAACGAAACGGAGCCGACCTTTGGAGAATCGGGTATACAAGAGCGCTTGAACTGGCTGATAAAAAAGCGTTTTATAAACACTTCAAGCCATTTTTCTATGATATCATTGCCGTACTTTTCGCCGAAAGCCTTTTGAGCAAGAACCAAAAGCTTTTTCTTGCCAAAGCCAAAGCGGATAAAATGATAAAGGAAGAAATCGTGTAACTCATACGGACCGATATTATCCTCTGTTTTCTGCGCAATTTTTCCGTTTTCATCGGGAGGCAGAAGCTCGGGAGAAACAGGAGTATCAAGTATATCATAAAGAATTGCGGCAGTTTTTTTATCGCTAACATCGGCAACATACTCAACAAGATACCTTACGAGCGTTTTAGGCACGGAGGCATTCACGCCGTACATAGACATATGATCGCCGTTATAGGTACACCAGCCCATTGCAAGCTCGCTCAAATCGCCTGTTCCCACAAGAAGACAGCCGTGCTTATTTGCCATATCAAAAAGAATCTGCGTTCTTTCTCTTGCCTGCGTATTCTCATATGTTATATCCTTAACAGCCATATCATGCTCAATATCTCTCATATGGGTTATACAGGCGTCCTTTATGCTGATTTCCTTTGATGTAACGCCGAGAGATTTCATAAGCTCAAGCGCGTTATCGTGAGTTCTGTCGGTAGTGCCGAAGCCCGGCATTGTAATGCCGAGAATATCGCTGTTCTTTTTGCCCAAAAGCTTCATTGCTTCAACCGAAACAAGCAGGGCAAGCGTTGAATCAAGTCCGCCCGAAATTCCGACAACAACGCCCCTTGAGCCGACATGCTCAAGCCTTTTTGCAAGGCCCGATGCCTGAATAGCAAAAATCTCTTTGCAACGTTCCTTTCTTTTTTCATCATTTTCGGGAACAAAAGGATACGGGTCAACTGTTCGGTATTTCAAATCGTTTGTGCCGTTTTCAACAACAGACCTTTCAAAGCCTATCGACTCATCGGATATATTTTCAAAGGACATATTACTGCGCCTTTGGGAATTGAGCTTTTCAATATCTATATCCGCTATCGTAATAACATTTTCTCGGCTGAAGCGTGCGCCCTCTTTGAGTATTGCGCCGTTTTCGGCAATAAGCGAAGGACCGCTGAAAACCAAATCGGTTGTGCTTTCATAAACAGACGCACCTGCATAAACATAGCCGCAAATGCATCTTGCCGACTGATTTGCAATCAAGTCTCTTCTGTACTGCGCCTTTGAAACATATTCGTCGCTTGCAGAAGGATTAGCAATAATATTTGCGCCGTGCATTGCAAGCCTGCTGCTCGGCGGAGCAGGAACCCACAAATCCTCGCAAAGCTCTATTCCCAAAACAGCTCCGTCGCCCAAATCAAATATTTGACTGCCGATTTTTGTTTTCATACCGCAAATGCTGATATCCTGACACGACTCAAACTGCCTACCTGATGCAAACCAGCGTTTTTCATAGAATTCGTTATAGTTTGCAATATGCGTTTTAGGAACTATTCCGGCTATTGCGCCGTTATTTATAACAACAGCGCAATTATAAAGGCTGTTATAAAAAGGTATCGGCATACCGACTGTAACGGCGATATTCTTTCCTCGTGTATATTCAACAATATCACTCAAAGCCTTTTCCGCAGCATTTTGCAGGGATTTTGTAAAAAACAAATCAGCGCAGGTATAGCCTGTTACGGAAAGCTCGGGAGTAACAAGAAGCCTTACATTCTCCTGCGTTGCTTTATCTATTGCAAGCTTTATTTCTTCTTTATTATATTCGGGGTCGGCAACCTTTAATTTTAGAGATGCGGCAGCAGCCCTGAAGAAACCATAGTTCATTTTATCACCCGTATTAACTTAAATTTTATACTTTTATTATGGACAAAATATAATTACTTTGTTAAATCATTGTTACTTTATATTTGAATGACGCAGTTTCATCTGGAGCAAGAATTGTCATTCCTCTTTTGTTTTCAAATATTTCATTCTCATCAGAGCAGTTTGAAATGCCTGTCCACGGTTCAAGGGCAACAAACGGAGCATTTCCGACAGCAGACCAGATAAGAAGATTATTCATATCCTGAAATTCTATTTTAATACCTCTGCCGTTTTTACCGATAAGCGTTGCGGATTTTGCCTCGCAGCTTTCAAATATGAGCGCATCCTTTTCTTCAAACAAATTATGATCAAGCTCAAGTGTATCCGAGCCGTTCATAACATTATATTTTTCGTCTGTATTTATTAAGCCCGTTTCGTGATTGGGTCTTAAACACGGATTTAAAATCGGCTTATCAAATATAACCTTATAATCCTCAAAGCTTTCACCTTCGCAAAGAGGGCGGTTAAAAGCAGGATGGCCGCCTATAACAAAAGGCAGG
>JBJEPL010000023.1:0-7884 GCA_051881215.1 Eubacterium sp.
CCTTATTTTCCATAACTAAATCTCCTTAATTATTAATAATATATTTGCTTTTCATATTTTATACCTATTTGCATTGTTTTTCAACAGTAAATTTGATATAATGCTTTTGGTGATGAAAATGACTTTAGATGAGCTTGAATTAAAATGTAAAAGCTGCACGGACTGCGAGCTTTGCAACGGAAGAACAAACCTTGTTTTCGGCATCGGGAAAAAGGACGCCGATATAATGCTTATCGGCGAGGGACCCGGAGAAAACGAGGATTTGCAGGGTGAGCCGTTTGTAGGCAGGTCGGGTCAGCTGTTGGATAAATTCCTTGCAAGCATTGACCTTTCAAGAAATAAGAATGTTTATATAGCCAATATGGTAAAATGCCGCCCGCCTAAAAACCGTGACCCAAAGCCCGAAGAGCAGGAAATGTGTATAAAGTGGCTTAGGGAGCAGTTTAAAATCATCAAGCCGAGGCTTGTGATTTGCGTTGGCAGAATTTCCGCGCAAAGGCTTATAGATAAGGATTTCAGAGTAACAAAGCAGCACGGTGAATTTATTGATAAAAACGGTACGCTGTTTATGGGAACATTTCACCCTGCCGCAATTTTGAGAAATCCAAACAATAAAGAGCTTGCCTTCGGCGACTGGCTGAAGGTAAGAGATAAAATTGAAGAATTAGGGCTTGAGATATAACAGCAAGGGGCGGACAGGTTGTTCGCCCTTTAATATTCCGTAATCTTTGAAATTTCTTTACTTTTTCTTTGACAGTTCTTTGAATTTATATGATTTAATTAAGACAACGGGGAGACAGAGATATGTATAATGTACTTGTTTGTGACGATGACTATGCGATACTTGAGTCATTAAGAATTTATCTTGATAATGAGGGCTACAATGTTATAACCGCTCAAAACGGAATTGAGGCTCTTGAAAAAATTAAGAATAACGATATTCACTGCGTTGTTCTTGACATTATGATGCCGCAGCTCGACGGGCTGAAAACCACGCTTAAAATCAGAGAGAATTTTAAATTTCCGATAATTCTTCTCTCTGCAAAAAGCGAGGATACCGATAAAATTACAGGGCTTGGCTTCGGTGCTGACGACTATGTGACAAAGCCGTTTAATCCGCTTGAGCTTATAGCAAGGGTGAAATCCCAAATAAGGCGGTATGTTAATTTCGGAGCAATAAAGATAACGCCTGATCAGCTCGTAACAGGCGGAGTTATTCTTGACACGGAAAAAAAGAGCCTTACAGTTGACGGAGACCCGATAAAGCTGACACCTATTGAATATAAAATTCTTGAATATCTTATGAAAAATATGGGAAAGGTTTTATCCTCGTCGCAAATCTACGAAGCCGTGTGGAACGAGCCGTCGTTTTCATCTGAAAAAACCGTAACGGTACATATCAGAAATATCCGCGAAAAAATAGAAATAAACCCTAAAGAACCTAAATATATAAAGGTGGTGTACGGTCTTGGATACAAATGTGAAAAAATTTAAGTACAGTACGTTTAATAAAATTCTGTGCGTAGTAATCTGCCTTGCAACCTTTGCGGGCTCGGCAAGGCTTTTTTCAGGTGTGTTCTTTTCTTTGATGTATCAGGAAAATTCTATAGTTGAGGATTCTCCGAGCATTTGGACAACAACTGTTGATTTCAGAAATCTGTTGAGAGATGATTTGGAAAAAATCTATACAAACACAATAAGAGATTCCGAAGAAGAAAGGATAAAAAAAGAAGCCTCTGCAATTAAAGAGGATGTAATTGCCAAAGCCTTGGAATACAGGGATTTGAAAATAGAAGAGCGTAAGGCAGAAAGCGATGAAGATTATTCATATTTAGGCGAATATGAGTTTAAGCTCGATTCTTGTACACTTTATATTTCTGTTTATGCCGAAGATTCAAAGGATAAATTATCGGAAAGATTTGACAACACAGTTGATAATTACATAGTTGAGCAAACGGATTGGGGAATATATCAAAAAAGAAATCCGTCTGCTGATTTAAACTACATAGCCTATCTTAACGGTAAGTCAGTATGCTCCTCTCTTACAAATTCAGAGCAGGCTGAATTTGATAAAAACGATGTAAAAAATAATAACGATTATTACATTGCAATAGAAAATTCCGAGCTTTCGGACTGCAAGGGTATAGACAGAGAAATTGCTCAAGCTGTATGTCAGTGGGCTTTGACTAATAAAAATTACAATGACATTGATATATATTTGTATATGGACGATGATAATTTAAGCTTTGATATTTTATCATATATCAGCTTTGATGACAGCAAAATTTACGGATACTCACAGCTTAAAGCCTTTGACGCCTTTGCTTTTAATAACAAAAATCAGGCAGCAGCATTTATTCTTTTTGCTGTAATACTTCTTATAATCAGCTTTATCTGCGGCTTTTACTATTTCAATATCAGCGGTAAAAAGGATAAAAATGATTTTGCAAAGCTGAGATTTACAGACCATCTGCCATTTGAATTACAGCTTGGTGCAGGCTTTGGCATAGGCTTCGGTATAATAATGCTTTACATAGCATTTTATGAGCATTTTACATTTAATGCCTTTTCTATGCTGATAGTTTGGGCAATGGCAATCGTTGCCGTAGTTATTCAAATTGCACTGTTTTGCATCTGCTCGGCAAATGCAAGATTTGCAAAAAGCGATAAAAAGTTTTACAAGCATTTCGCATTATTTTGGCTTTTATTCGCCTTGTGGAAATCTATAGTATTCATATTCAGGCTTGATAAGAAAATCTTTAAAAGGATTTTTTCAAGTGTAAAGCGTACCGCAAAGGCAATTACATATAAGCCCGGTAATTTCAGGAAAAATGTAATTGCTCTGACAATAATTTATGCAGTAGCTAATTTGCTTGTGTTTGCAGGAATTGTCTTACTTTTCATAATATTTATTGACACAGGCGGCTTGGAAATCGTACCGATTATATTTGCAATAGGTGACCTGGTGGGTAATATTCTTATTCTCCGTAAGGTTCTTGAATATATCAAAAATCTTGATATGATTATTACTGCAAGCTCACTTCATCAGGATATTTCGGTGGCGCTTGATACTCTGCCCGAATCCCTGCGTATCCTTGCAGAGAGTATGAAATACACAAACGCCGAGCTTCAGTCCGCCGTTAATCAGGCTGTTAAAGACGAGAGATTAAGAACAGAGCTTATCACCAATGTTTCTCATGATTTAAAAACTCCCCTCACCTCAATTATCACATATGTTGACCTGCTTTCAAAATGCGATATAAACGACCAAAAGGCGCAGGAATATATTAAGGTGCTCGACGAAAAGGGCGCCAAGCTTAAAAGACTTATTGAGGATTTGATTGAGGCTTCAAAGGTGACCTCGGGCAGTATAACGATTAATCCGATAAATCTTAACCTTTCAGAGCTTTGCGTTCAGGCAACGGTTGAAAATCAGGCTGATTTTGAAAAGGCAGGGCTTGAGCTGATAATAAAGCCCGGTGAAGAATCGCCTATAATTAAAGCCGACGGAGCAAAAACCTTCAGGGTTATTGAAAATCTGCTTTCAAACGCAAGAAAATACAGCGCAAAGGCAACCAGAGTTTATGCGAGCGTATACCGTGAAAATCAGTGGGGTATATTTGAAATTAAAAACATTTCGGCACAGCAGCTTGATATTACTCCCGAGGAGCTGACGGAGCGCTTTGTCCGCGGTGACAAATCGCGTTCGCAGGAGGGCAACGGATTAGGGCTTTCTATTGCCAAAGAGCTTTGCAAAGCGCAAAACGGCGAGCTTGAAATAATCATTGACGGCGACCTGTTTAAAGCAAGAGTTAAGCTGCCGCTGGCATAATTCAATCCTGAAATATCAAATTAAAATTCATCTGCGTAAATTTTTTTCAAAAAAGTATTGACAATGGATTTCTTATCTGCTATATTCAAGGTGTAATAAGTGTGCTATTTGAGATATCACAGTTAATATGAATACAGAAAGGAGTCGTGGGTTTGATTTTCATTGATTATCACAGCAGAGTTCCGATTTATGAACAAATAAAGGAACAGATAATAATGCTTATAAACAACGGCATTTATAAGCAGGATGATCAGCTTCCCTCTATAAGAGCCCTTTCAAATGAGCTTAACATTAATGTTAACACAATAAAAAGAGCTTTTTCAGAGCTTGAAAAGGACGGAGTTATTTACTCCGCACAGGGTAGAGGGATTTTTGTTGCTCACAATCCGATAGGAAACAAGCGCATAGTTGAATCGGCTTTAGCCGATATCAAAACCGTCGTTAATTCCGGAAAGGCAAAGGGAGTAACAAAAGAAGAAATTGAAGCTTTACTTAAAGAAATTTACGAAACGGGTGAAAATGTATGATTGAAATTAAGAATGTTACCAAAAAATTCGGTACCTTCACAGCAATTGAGGATATATCGTTTAATGTTGAGCCGTCATCAATCTACGGCCTTGTAGGCTACAACGGTGCGGGAAAAACAACGCTTTTGAAAATCTGCGCCGGTATATACAAGCCTGAAGGCGGAGGAGTTTTCATCAACGGCGAAAACATTTATGACAACGGAAAAGTAAGGAGCGACCTTTTCTTCGTTCCCGACGATTTACAGTTCTTCCGCGGATATAATCTTAATAAAATGAAAAGCTTTTACAAGGGCTATTATCCTAATTTCGACGAAAAGGTATTCAACAATATGGTCGGCGCTATGGGGCTTGACCCTAAAAAGAGCATTCATTCCTTTTCAAAGGGTATGCAAAGGCAGGGAGAAATTATTCTTGCCATGGCAACAAGGCCTAAATATCTTTTGCTTGATGAATGCTTTGATGGCATTGACCCTCAAAAAAGAAATCTCTGTAAAAAAATCTTTATTGAATATATGGCGGAAACAGGCTGCTCAATGATTATGAGCTCACACAATCTTCAGGAGGTTGCAGACCTTTGCGACCATGTTGCATTGATTAACGGCAAGAAGCTGACTATGGATGTAAGTGTAGACGATATTTCCGCCGCTTACAAAAAATACAGATTAATATTCAGCGAAAGCATTGATAAATCAATATTTGACGGCATTGAAAATAAGGGCATAACCGTAGACGGCAAGCTTGCAACAATAATCGTTTCAAGCTCGTTTGACGACGCAAGGCTCAACGCTCTTAACCCGATACATATTGACAGCATCAACCTTTCTCTTGAGGAAGTATTTCTTAACGAAATGGAGGATAAGGACTATGACATTACAAAGATATTCAGCTGATAAGCACTCGGCAAAATATGATTTAAAGCATGCTTTTAAATCAAACCTCGGCGCCGCCGCAGTTACTCTTGTTGCAATGGCTTATATATTTATCCTTAACACTTTTGAAGAAATATCTTATTCAAGACAAAGCACTATGGAAAAATGGATTGAGGCTGCAAGAGAGAATTATACAATGCTTCTTCACAACAGCTCAATCGCAAGCTATGCTACGGGATTTATCTGCTTCATATGCGGTGCATTATTCGCTATCGCAAGCTTCAGATACATAATGAATAAAAAGCAGGTTAATGTTTTTTATTCATCTCCTATTGACAGAAGAACAATGTTTAAAAACAGAACGATTGCGTCCTTTGTTTATATGGCAGGCATACTGATTTTAACAATCGGAATTGATGCCGGAATGAATATTTTCTTCTTTGCCCACCCTGCATTCATAATTAAAAACGCACTTATAATGCTGTTTATAAGCCTTGTTTATATGCTTTTGGGCTTTGGTATTTTTGCCGTTGCAATGGCGGCTTGCACAACATCAATCGAAGGCTTTTTCTTCGGCGGAGGTCTTGCATTAATTCCGTCAATATTGTTTTTAAGCTTTGATAATCTTTGCTTTACATTTTTAAACGGTTGGGGCAGAGAAAAAATTTCGGAAAGATTATTATATAACTGGTCCTCAAGCTTACTTGACTCAAATCTTATAAGCGCGCTTGCAAACTATAATCCGCTTTTATTTGCAAAAAAAGTAGGAGCTGCGGGCGCATCGGATACTATCTACTCACGCGTTAACAGATATTCGGATTTATTAGCAGGAAAAAAGGATTTCGGATATAAGGAAATTGAAATGTCATATATTACGCCTGCAATAATCTGGGCTGTTATAGCAGTTTTAATCATTGCCGCGGCAGGATTAATTTTCATCAAGCGCAAGGCTGAAAAATCAGGCAATTACGGTGAATCAAAAATAACCTCGGCTATTTTCTCACTTGAGATTGCCGTTGCCGTATCAACATCTGGCATTGTTATTATGAAGGATCTGATTATTGATTTCAATTGGGTTGTTCTTTCATTTATTATAATGATTGCCGTTCTTGTACTCACATACTATATTGCTCTTGCCATAACAAGAAAGAAAATCAAGCACGGCGTTAAATCCCTTTCTGTTCCGTGCTCAATTCTCGGCGTTATAATCATATGCTCGGGTATTTTATTTGCAGGCGGTTTCGGCTACACAACCTATGTTCCAAACGCCGATGAAATTGAAAAGGCATATATCACAAGCAGCTATGCAAATATAGGAATGAGCGAAAGCAATGACTGGTCTTCGGAAATAATACCTGTTGCCATTGCCCCTGAAGATGACCTTCTCGCAATATTCACCGATAAAGAAGATATTGAAATGTTTTGCAATGTTGTAAAAAGCATTCCGAAAAAGACAGATAATATGATTAGCGATAAGAACATATATATCCGTTACGAGCTTAAAAACGGCAAGGCTGTTTGCAGAAGATACAACCGCTTTGATATTGATGCTCCTTACAATGTTCTTTCTCTCACCAACACAAAGGCATATAAGGATGAGCTTGAATACCTGCTCTCCCCTGTTGATGGGATCGGTCCTTTTGCAAAAGAGATCAGCGAATTCAGCGATACATATACTACCACAAATTCAGAGAGCTACTATAAATATGCACTTGACAACGGCAAAGCATATATAACCTTAAACGACTTCACCTCAAAGGAAATCGAAAATACCGATGAGCTTAAAAAGGCATTACTTGAGGATTTACTTAACAGCGACCTTCAAAAGCGCTTTAAGCCGCAGGAAAAGCCACTCTGCAAAATTGAGTATAAAACCGTATATGATGAATCAGCACAAAATGAAGGATATATTGTTACTGAAGAAGGAGAGTACTATGACGAATGGTACAGCGATACAACTTCAGGATATTATGTTTATCCTTCAATGACAAATACGGTTAATTATCTTAAAGAAATAGGCGAATACAGCTCATTGAATGCTATAAAGCTTCCTCAAAAGGCATATATTGTTGATTTTTACGACTCATATTACAAAGAAAATCTCGCAAAAATTGCAACATATCTGCTCGAATATGACACTAAAAATACAGACGACTGGACAATGTATCAGTTTAAAGAAATTTTTGCAAACAGCCAAGCAATCACGGACAAAGCAGAAATTGAAGAATTAAGAGCAGCTTCTTTGCCGTACGGCTTTGCAAACAAGAACGACTATATAGTTTTATTTGAATACACCGATGACAGCGCTTTTCTTCCGATGCTGATTAAAGCGGAGGATATGCCCGATTGGGCAAATCAGCGAGCTTCCGGCACCATAATCGGAAAGGCTGATAAAAAAGTGGCTGTGTCAATAAGCTAACAGAAAAACATATGGGGCGGTTATCCCCCCCGCCCCGTCACAAGAGGTAGAATAATGATAAATTTATTAGTAGCATTAGACAGTAATTATGTAACACCGCTGTGCTCAATGTTAAGGTCAATAAAGAAATCAAATATAGGTGAGCAGATGAATTTATATGTTGCTCACTCCTCTTTGACAGATAATGACTTCAGACGAATTGAAGCGGCGGTTATGGACTACGATATGGAGATTTAT
>JBJEPL010000024.1:0-2294 GCA_051881215.1 Eubacterium sp.
TACCGGTTCAAACGGAAAAACAACTACAACGACGCTTATATCAAAAATGCTTGAAGCGCAGGGCTATAAGGTTTATCTCGGCGGAAATATCGGAAAAGCGCTTATGCCGGAGCTTGAAACAATTACAAAAAACGATATCGCCGTTGTTGAGCTCTCCTCCTTTCAGCTTCTTACAATGGGCAATATGAAAAATAAGCCGGATATCGCTGTTGTTACTAATATCGAGAGCACACATTTGGACCATCACATAAGTATTGATGAGTATGTTGACGCTAAAAGAAACATTTTAATATATCAAAGCGCTGATTCAAAAACAGTTTTGAATGCAAACTGTGATTATTCAATAGGCAACAGGGTATATCACGATATGCGTTATGATGTTAGGGGAAGGCTTGTTGAATTTTCGATTAAAAGCAAGGTTAATAACGGCGCATATATGAATTGTGACGGTGACATTATTTATAATGATAACGGAAATGAAACTGTTATAATGAACAGAAATGACATTATTATTCCCGGCGAGCATAATGTTGAAAATTATTGCACTGCAATAAGCGCAATATGGGGTATGGTCGATAAAGAAAATATTATTAAGGTTGCAAAGCAATTCGGCGGTGTTGAGCATAGAATTGAATTTGTTCGTGAATACAAGGGTGTTAAGTATTATAACGATTCAATTGCAACCTCGCCGTCAAGGGTAATAAGCGGACTGCGTTCATTTAATCAAAAAATTATTGTTATTATGGGCGGTTCGGATAAGGGTAACGATATGAGTCAGATGGTTCCCGATATACTCAAGAATGTTAAATTGCTTGTTTTAAACGGCGCTACTGCTGACAAAATCTATAATACAATAATTAATTTTGACGGATATGAAAGATCCGGGCTTGAGATAATTAAGGTTTCAACGCTTGAAGAAGCGCTTAATGAAGCAAAAAGCAAGGCGGTATGCGGAGATATAGTATCTCTTTGCCCTGCCTGCCCTGCATTTGACCAATTTAAAACCTTTGAATACAGAGGCAGAAAATTTAAAGAACTTGTAAACGGATTTGATGACTGATGAATAATACTGTAGAACTGCTTAAAAAATTAACATCCGCTGTTGGCGTTTCGGGTGCTGAAGAAAATATTGTTAGACTTTTATCCGAAATACTTTCCGACTATGGAGAAGTAACTGTTGACAGCATGAATAATGTATATTGCACCTTTGGTGAGGGATATCATTTTCTGCTTGATGCACACCTTGATGAAATTGGGTTGATTGTTACCGATATAACAGATGACGGATTTTTGAAGGTTTCAAAATGCGGCGGAATTGACAGCCGTATGCTTTTAGGCTACGAGGTATCTGTTTGGGGTAAGGAGGAGCTAAAGGGCGTTATATCAACCCTGCCTCCTCATCTGCAATCTTCAGATGATGAAAAGAAGATACCCGATATTAAAGAAATCAGCATTGATACAGGACTTTCAAAAAAGGATCTTGAAAAAGCCGTTTCTTTAGGCGACCGTGTGACCTTTAAGCGCAATTTTACAATGCTTTTAAATAATAATATATCTGCTTCATGCCTTGATGACAGATCAGGCATTGCCGCAATAATAATGAGCCTTGAACAGCTTAAAAGGCTTCCCTGTAAAATTACTGTTATGTTTTCTTCTCAGGAGGAATTGGGTACAAGAGGTGCAAAAATCGGACCATACTTAAAAAATATTGATGAAGCACTTGTTGTCGATGTTTCTTTTGCGTATACTCCTAATTGTGAAAAGTCCGACTGCGGTGAAATAGGCAAGGGCGCAATGATTGGATTTTCTCCGACTCTTGATAAGAATATTTCCAATTCTCTTGTTTCAACTGCAAAAAAGAATAATATAAAATATCAAAAAGAGATTATGTCGGGAAAAACCGGAACAAACGCCGATGTGATTTCTGTTTGTGAAAGCGGAATAAAAACCGGGCTGATATCAATTCCCGAAAAATATATGCACCAGCCTGTTGAGGTCATAAGCATTGACGATATTGAAAGCGTAAGCCGTTTGATTTGTGCTTATATTGAGGAAAGAGCAGGTGAAATCAATGCTTAAACAGTTATGTAATATTAATTCAACATCAGGCGATGAAAAGCAAATACGCGATTATATAATTGAGCAAATCAAGGATTATTGTGAATACAGTGTTGATAATCTCGGCTCTGTTATTGCCTTTAAAAAGGGAAGAAATATTCCAAAAAAGAAGGTTATGTTCAGCGCCCATATGGATGAGGTCGGATTTATTATTACCGATATTGACGATAACAGAT
>JBJEPL010000025.1:0-7701 GCA_051881215.1 Eubacterium sp.
ACTTGATTGTTACAGTGTAGGTGCCTACTGCTTTTCTTCCGCTTGAATATGTTACGGTATAATACTTTGAGCTTATCTTATTGCCCTTGCTGTCCTTTACAGTTACTGTCGGCTTCTTTACCTTTCCGTCGTATACATAACTTGTTTTTGAAAGGGTTATTGTTTTCGGATAGTAAATCGTTGTTGTTTTTAATGTTTTTCCGCAGGCAGAGCACTTTGTTACGCTCTTACCGTTCTTCTTTAATGTTGCCGATGTTACATCGTTATATTCACTATGACCTGCAAGACAGTCTATTTCTGCATTATAATGTATTGTTGCTTTTGATAAAGCAGTACCTGAAATTTCTATTTTTTTCCATTGAGCCTTTGTGCCTTGATAATACACATCTGTGATTTTTTCGCATCCTCTAAAAGCATCTTGTATACTTTTTACCGATTTCGGTATTCCCACACTTGTGAGTGAAGAGCATCTAAAAAATGAATCATAAGCCAAATCAACTATTTTTTTAGGTAATGTTACAGATTTCAGTCCTGAATCACAAAAAGCAAGAGGTTCTATTCTTTCAACTGTATCGGGAAAATTAACCTTTTTTAAATTTTTAGAATCTTCAAAAGCAGCAGGGTCAATCACAACTGTTCCTTTTGGTACTGTATATTCGCTTTCGTCTTTACCCGCCGGATACCTTTCAAGACGGATTTGTTCAACTAATTTGTCATTATCGTCATATACTTCATCTTTTAAAAACAAAACACCGTCTTTTGAGTAGAATGTTTTATTACTGCTTTCAACATTAATTTCCTTCAAATTAAGGCAACCGCGAAAAGCAGAACCCAAATCCCCATTATTGAAACATACAATACTTTTCGGTATTGTTACCTTTTCGATAGTTGAACAGTTATTAATGCTGACATCTACAACCTTGTGACCACCAACAGTCTGCGGAATTTTTATACTTTTTGCTTTTCCTGTATATTTAATGATTTGGGCATAAGTATCTTCACTTAAACGGTAACGATAATTTCCGCTTACATATTCAGTACTTTCAAACCAGTAATACATAGCCGAAAAAGCTGACAGATTAAATGCAGATATAATGCTAAAAAGCATAACAACTGATAATAATAAACTTATAACTTTTTTCATAATCATATCTCCTTTCATTATAACCGTATGGTTATAACAAGATATATTTTATCATCATTATGCTAAAATGTCAATAACCAAACAGTTATAAAGAGGATTGCTATGCCTTATTATAAAAGAATTAAAGATTTACGCGAAGATAACGATAAAACTCAAAAAGAAATAGCTGAATATCTTGGTATGAAGCAGCCCCAATATTACAGATATGAAAACGGTTTAAGAGATATTCCGTCCGATATTCTGATAGCTCTTTCAGATTATTACAATGTTTCAACAGATTACATTTTGGGACTGACAGATAATCCGAATAAAAACTGAAACGCAGCCATGTTTAATCATGACTGCGTTTTATTATTAATAATTATTTAGCCAAGAAGCCTATTTTTTTCATTGCCTTATCGAGAGTTCTCTGTGACACGCGGCAAGCCATATCGGCACCTCTTCTCCATTGCTCCTGAAGATAAGCCTTATCGCTCATATATTCCTTAAATTTTCTTTGAACAGGCTCAAGCTCTGCAACAACAGCCTCTCCGACTGCCTTTTTAAAGTCGCCGTAGCCCCTGCCGGCAAATTCAGCCTCTATAGTATCAAAATCCTTACCGGTTACCGAAGAATAAATAGTCATCAAATTATTTATTCCGTCCTTGCCATCGGCATAATGAACGCTCATTTCGCTGTCTGTAACGGCGCTTTTAAACTTTTTCATTATAACACTCGGCTCATCGGTAAGATAAATAGTACCTTTAGGATTAGGGTCGGACTTGCTCATTTTTCTTGAAGGGTCTGCAAGGCTCATTACTCTTGCCCCTGCTTTCGGAATATAAGCGTCGGGAACAGTAAACACATTGCCGTAAATACCGTTAAAGCGCTCTGCTATATCCCTTGCAATTTCAAGATGCTGCTTTTGGTCCGCTCCGACAGGAACAACATCAGCCTGATAAAGAAGAATATCAGCCGCCATAAGGCACGGATATGTAAACAAGCCTGCGTTTACATTATCGGTATGCTGCTGTGATTTATCCTTAAACTGCGTCATTCTGCTTAACTCGCCGAACATTGTATAGCAATCAAGAAGCCATCCGAGCTGCGAATGAGCAGGAACATGAGACTGAACAAAAATTATACTTTTTTCAGGGTCAAGACCCGTTGCAAGCAAAAGCGCATAAAGCTGGGTTGTCTGCTGTCTTAATTTTTGAGGGTCCTGCCTTACGGTAATTGAATGTAAATCGGCGATACCGAAAACGGTATCAAAATCGTCCTGAAATGCAGGCCAGCCCTTCATTGCCCCGAGATAGTTACCCAGAGTAGGAATTGAAGTTGGCTGAATAAATGACAAGCTTCTTTTTCGTCTTTCCTGTTTTATTTCTTCAGGCATATTAAATCATCTCCCATGAAAATGTTTATTTTCTGTATTTCTTTGCAACCTCGCCGAGGGCTTTTATGCCGTTAACTATACCCTCATCTGAAGGAGTTGAAAAATTAAGGCGAATATACTGCGTTGAATCGGTATCATTCATAAGAAAAGCGTTTCCGGGCACAACGGCAACCTTTTTTTCAACTGCTTTTTGAACAAACTCAAGCATATTAACACCATCGGGAAGCCTGCACCAAATAAACAAGCCGCCTTCAGGTCTTACATATTCAACAAAGTCGCCCAATTCCTTATCAATGCAATCGCACATTAAATCAAGCTTTTTGCGGTAAATACCCTGTATCTTGCTTATATGCGCGTCGACATCGTAATTTTTAAACCATTCGTCAACAATCATTTGATTAAGGCAAGGGGTATGAACATCCGACGCCTGCTTGCCGACAGTCATTTTAGCAAGAATAGGCTGCGGAGCAATACAGTATGCCACACGCAAGCCAGGAGAAAGAATCTTTGAAAAAGAGCCTGCGTAAATAACAATTCCGTCTTTATCCATTGACTTGATTGTAGGAAGCGGCACACCTGACACTCTCAAATCGCCGTAGGGATTATCCTCAAGAATAATAACATTATATTCCTTTGCAAGTGCATAAAGCCTTTTTCTCTTTTCAAGCGACATTGTAGCGCCCGACGGATTTTGGAAATTTGGAATTGTATAAATAAATTTGGCATTTGGGGTTGTTTTAAGAGCTTCTTCAAGCCTGTCAACATTCATTCCGTCTGCTTCAACGGGAATTCCCTTCAGCTTACAGCCGTATGAACGAAAGCAATTGAGCGAGCCGATAAATGACGGCTCCTCGCAGATAACAACATCGCCCTCGTTGCAAAGCACCTTTGTTGTTAAGTCCATAACCTGTGTTGCACCGGATACGATAATGCAGTTATCAAAATCTCTGCCAATATTCTCGTGCTCTTTCATCCATTTGATGATTGTATCACGCAGAGGCTGATAGCCCTCCGAAACGCCGTACTGCAAAGCGTCAATAGGTCTTTTATCAAGAATGTCTGCCGCTATTTTTCTTACCTCGTCAACAGGAAAAGCGTCGGGAGCGGGATTTCCTGCTGCCAACGGAATTATTGACGGATCTGATGTAGCCTTAAGTATCTCTCTTATAGCGCTCGGCTGAAGAGAAGAAATTTTATTTGAAAATGTGTAATCCAATTTAATCGCCTCTTATTTTTTATTACTGCATTTGCATAACAATAAATTTTGCAAGTATTTGAGCATTATTATTTTTTGTATTTTCAACATATTTTGATTTAAACGCATAAAGCGCATTAAAATCATAATTATCCGATTTTATCGCGTTAAACAGCTCTCCCGCATCTTCGTAAACAGCAGAAGGCATTTCCTCTTTGATATCAATATTGATACCCCTTTCAAGAGAATATCTGTCGTAATCGGGAACGAAGAAATAAAGCGGCTTCATTAAAATGCTCGCTTCAAAAGCGCATGCTGAATAATCTGTTATGATAACATCTGCAACCTTCATTAAATCAATGGTTGAAAAGCTGCCGTTATAAAAGTAAGCGTCATCTTTTTTTACCTTTGAAAAGAGAGGATGCGTACTTATAATCAGATGAAAATTCTCTGCCCTGGCAAATTCTGTTTTAAGCGCCTCGGCAATATACGCCTCTCTTTCGCGGAAGGTAGGAAGATAGAGAACGATTTTTTTATCTCCCAAAGCAGGATTTTCACTGAAAAAGCGCGCTGAAACGCCGTTATCATCAAGAATTTCATCAACCCTCGGCAAAGAGCAGATTTTCATTTTTTCCGCACCGCAGCCGAAAGCCTCCATATAAAATCTTGCCGTTGCCTTGCTCGGCGCAAGAACATAATCGTAATTTCGGTGCATACACATTGCCTTGCTTATCTCTTCGCTTCTGCCCTCTTTTGTGCCAAGGCTTTGCAGACCGAATTTTTTCACGGCTCCAAGAGCGTGCCACATCTGTATAACCTTAAGGCTCTTTTTATGCTTGAGGCAGGAAACGGTAATTGAATAGGTATCAAGTATCGCGATCCTTGAGGTTGAGAGGTAATACATATCACCGATAATTGAAAAGCAGTATTTAATTTTATTAATTAGTCCGTTTGGAATCATTCTTAAACGGAAAACCTGATCGGTTGACGGGCTTTCAGCATTAATTGCCTTTTCAAGCAGCTGCATATCAATGCTTTTATCATTGCTTTGACGGGAGAGATAGACAATCCTGTCACGCGTTTTAAAAAGCTTAATCGGAGCATAAAGAATTTTTAAGCCCAGCTTCAAAATTGAAATCAATAAAACCTTCATAGCTTATCATTCATATAGAGGGTATTTTGCGCAGATATCTGCAACACCGCTTGTTATATACTCTTTTTTATTATCAAAATCAGTAACTGCAAGATAAATATATTCTGCAATTTTATCCATATCCTCTGTATTAAGTCCTCTTGTTGTTGCCGCAGGAGTTCCGATACGAACACCTGAAGTAACAAACGGAGAAAGAGGCTCGTTGGGAACGGTATTCTTGTTAAGAGTAATATGAACCTCGTCAAGACGGTGCTCAAGCTCCTTACCCGTTACACCGGTGTCGCGCAAATCAAGCAGACAAAGGTGATTGTCAGTACCGCCCGAAACAAGGTTGAGTCCCCTGTCTGTAAGTCCCTTCGCAAGAGCCTTTGCGTTATCAATAACTCTTTGCTGATATTCCTTAAAATCAGGTTTAAGAGCCTCGCCGAAGCAAACAGCCTTACCTGCAATAACATGCATAAGCGGACCGCCCTGAGTACCCGGAAATACGGCTGAATTAAGCTTCTTTGCAAGAAACTCGTTATTGCAGAGAATAAGTCCGCCTCTCGGACCGCGCAGAGTTTTGTGAGTAGTAGTGGTAACAACATCTGCATAAGGAATAGGAGACTGATGAAGTCCTGCCGCAACAAGACCGGCAATATGAGCCATATCAACCATAAACATTGCTCCGTTTGCATGAGCAATATCAGCCATTGTTTTAAAGTCAATCTCTCTCGGATAAGCAGACGCGCCTGCAACAACAAGCTTTGGCTTAACCTTATTAACCTGCTTTGCAAATTCCTTGAGGTCAATATATCCCTCGTCGTCAACTCCGTAAGGAACAAAGTTGAAGTATTTGCCGCTTATATTTGCAGGTGAGCCGTGAGTAAGATGGCCGCCGTTATCAAGGCTCATACCCATAACGGTATCGCCCGGTTTAAGCAATGCAAGATAAACCGCAGTATTTGCCTGCGCGCCCGAATGAGGCTGAACATTTGCAAAATTACAGCCGAAAAGCTCACACGCTCTTTTTATAGCGATTTCTTCAACGATATCAACATACTGACAGCCGCCGTAATATCTTTTTGACGGAAGTCCCTCTGCATATTTATTTGTGAGGACAGAGCCCATAGCTGCCATAACCTGAGGAGAAACTAAATTCTCTGATGCGATAAGCTCAATATTTTCTCTCTGGCGTTTAAGCTCAAGGGACATTGCCTGTGCAACTTCTTTATCGGTTTCGCCGACCTTTGCGATTGAATCATAATAATCAGAATACATTTTTATCCTCCGTAAATTCAAATTTAAACAGATATATCATACCATAATTATAATAAATATACAACATTATTTTTATACTTGAAAGGTATAATGATATGTGTTAAAATCTTATGCGTATGATATTTATAAATAAGGAGTGATTATATGAGCGGACATAATAAATGGAGCACCATTAAAAGAAAAAAGGGTGCAAACGACGCCGCCAGAGCAAAGGTATTCACTAAAATAGGAAGAGAGCTTGCAGTTGCTGTTAAAAACGGAGGTCCCGACCCTAATGTTAACTCAAAGCTTAAGGATGTTATCGCAAAGGCAAAGCAGAACAATGTTCCAAACGATAACATTGAAAGAATGTTAAAAAAGGCTGCCGGAGATACTGACAGCACTAACTTTGAAGAAATCGTATATGAAGGCTACGGCCCATCAGGCGTTGCCGTTATTGTTGAAACTCTTACCGATAACAGAAACCGTACCGCTTCCGAGGTGCGCCACTATTTTGATAAGGCAGGCGGAAATATGGGTACTCCGGGCTCCGTTACCTTTATGTTCGGCAAAGAGGGCGTTATTATCATAGAAAAGGAAGATGTTGATGAGGACCAGCTTATGATGGACGCTCTTGAAGCAGGCGCAACAGATTTTCTTACCGATGATGAGGACATTTTTGAAATTAGAACAGAGGCTAACGATGTAGGTGCAATCCGTGACGACCTTGAAGCAAAGGGATATACGATTATTTCATCGGAGCCTGCATACATTCCTCAAACATACACCCGTCTTGAATCTGAAGATGATATGAAGGCAATGTCAAAAATGATTGATATGTTTGAAGAAAATGACGATGTTCAGAACATTTGGCACAACTGGGAAAATGAGGACGAAGCAGATTTTTAATAATTGCTTATTTAAGGCTGGCAGTTTGTCAGCCTTTATTTTTGCTATTTTATAGCACATTTGTTCTTTACATAGGTGCTTTTATGTATTATAATATGGTTGAAAATAATATTCCTCGGAGGATTATATGGAACAATTTTTTCAGGTTTTCCAATGGAATTTGTTGATTTTTTAATTCAGCTGTCACTGGAAAATACAATTAAAAAGCAAAATGATAATTTGGCAAATTATAAAAAATACATAACAGCGCCGTTAAATCAATTATATGAAGCACTACTGCCGGTTATCTGCAATATTAATCCAAGGCTTGATACAAAGCCTGCAAGGTGCATTTCAACACCGTATACGGACAGGCGTTTTTCTCCGACCATACCATTAAAAGAATATATGTATCTTCGGTTTAAGCAAAATGATAAAGCTGACAATATCGCAGGACTTTATTTTGATATGGGTGCCGACAAATATTCTTATGGATTGAGAATATATAAGCAGACAGCTAGCGGATTTCAAAGGCTAAAGGACAGGGTTATTGAAAATCCCGATAAATTTGAAAAAGAGCTTAAAAGCATAGCTTTGAGCGGATACAGAATAATCGGTCAAAAATATAAAAAAGACCATTACCCCGAAATTAAGAATGAAGCACTAAACGATTTTTTGAACAGAAAAAACTTTTATCTTTCAAAAGA
>JBJEPL010000026.1:0-7699 GCA_051881215.1 Eubacterium sp.
GATCTCAGCCTCAAGCATTTTTACTGCTTCAAAAAATTCTTTGCTCATTTTTCCTATCATCCTTTCGGTAAAAAATTATTCATTAAAATCATTAATATCAAAATCATCAAGCTTAACATAAGAGGTTTCCTTTTTATTTACGGAAAGCTCCTCTCCTCCATCAAGCTCAACGGTTATTGTGCCGTTATCATAAGCCTTAAGCTTACCCTTAAAGTCCCTGACCTTATCAATGGGCCTTATCAGGCGGAGCATTACATCCGCGCCGATAAATTTTTCAAAGTGCTCGGGATTAACAAGCTCTCTTTCAATACCCGGAGAGCTTATCTCAAGCAGATAGCTTTGACTTATCGGATCAGCCTCGTCAAGAGGCTTTGTAATAGCGTGAGTCAAATCCACGCAATCGTCTATGGAAACTCCGCCGTCCTTGTCAATAAATATTCTCAAATACCAGTCCGTTCCCTCTTTAACAAACCGGATATCCCAAATATCAAGCCCGAGCTCATCGGCATAAGGCTTAACAATTTCGGCAACCTTTGCAACAGTGCTGTTTTTTCCTGCCAAGCAAAAACCTCCTAACAATAGTAAGAGAGTGGACCTTGAGGCCCACTCTCACCTTGAGACTAATAAACTTACCTGTATATAATAACACATATTGCTCAAATGTCAAGCATTTAATAATAATTTATTATATAGCAAAATCAATTAAACAAAAGGGTTTTCATCGGGATACAATACCGATTTAGGCTGATTATAGGAAATATCGGCGATGCCGAGATATTTAAACACCTCAAAAAGCGCCCTGCCGTGATGGCCGAACACAACAGCACCGTGATGAGGAAAACGCTTTTTAATAAGAACATGGCGGTAAAAGCGTTCCATTTCATCAATAGCAAACATACCGATTGAGCCGAAGCTTTCGCAGTCAACATCAAGCACCTCACCCTGCGCAATATATGCTTTAAGCTGTGTATCGGCAGTTGACTGTAAACGGTAAAAAGTAATTTCACCCGGCTTTATATTGCCCTCAATGGTGCCTCTCGTAATATCCGGCTCTGCAAGGTCAGGCTCAAGATCACGCTTCATTATAAGCTGATAGCCCATATGGTGATTTTTAAGCAGCGAGCAGGAGGTATTACCGCAATGGAAGCCCATAAAGGTTTCATAAATGCGTTTATCGCAGGTGTTTTTAACAGACTTGTCATATATTGAAGAAGGAACGGTATTATTAATATCAAGAAGCGTTGCAGGCTCGCCTGATACACACACGCCTATATACTCGCTCAAAGCGCCGTATATATCCACCTCGCAGGCAACAGGAATGCCCGTAGCGGCAAGACGGCTGTTAACATAGCATGGTACGAATTTAAACTCTGTCTGAAACGCAGGCCAACACTTATTGGCAAAGGCAACATACTGCCTTGTTTCCTTATGCTCCTGAGCCCAGTCAAGAAGGGTAAGCTCATATTGAGCAAGGCGGGGAAGAACGCCCTCGTATTTGTTGTCAGGTCCGAGTTCTTCTGCCATTTCTGCAACCTTTTCGGGAATTCTCGGGTCGTTATTATGCCTGTTATAGGCAACGAGCAGGTCAAGCTCCGAATTTTCCTCAACGGCAATTCCCAAATCATAAAGCGCTTTGATAGGTGCGTTGCAGGCAAGAAAATCGTCCGGTCTCGGCCCGAAGGCAATAATTTTAAGTCCGCCGATGCCTAAAACCGCGCGTGCAATTGGTATAAATTCTTCAATTCTTTCTGCAAGCTCCTCAGCAGTACCGACAGGATATTCGGGAATATAGGCAGTTTTATTGCGAAGCCCGAGATTATATGAGCAGTTGAGCATTCCGCAGTATGCGTCTCCCCTGCCGTCAATCAAATCGCCGTCGCCCTCTGCCGCGGCAACATACATAATAGGTCCGTCAAACCACTCTGAAATTAAGGTTTCCGGAGTTTCGGGACCGAAATTACCAAGAAAAACAACAAGGGCATTAACGCCGTTTTCCACAACATTATTTACTGCGCTTTGGGCGTCATTTTCATTCTCAACAATTATAGGACATTCGTAAATATCCTTGCCGTAAGCCTTTACAAGCGCTTTTCTGCGCCTTTCGGAAAGCGCCATTGGAAAGCATGAACGGGAAACGGCAATAATGCCAAGCTTAACATTAGGAATATTTGTAATCATAATAAACTCTCCTTTATTTATATAATTTCTTTAAAAAGCTTTTTTACCGACGGATAAATTTTTTTAAACTGCCTATAGCGTTCTTCATAAAGGCTTGTAAGGCCTTCATCGGGATAAACTGTATCCGTGATTTCAACCAGGCTGTTTACGGCGGATTTCACGCTCTCATATTCACCGCAGGCAACCATAGCAAGAATTGCTCCGCCGTATGAAGGACCCTGCTCTGTTTTAACAATATCAAGAGGAATTCCCAAAACATTAGCAAAAATCGTTTTCCACAGACTGCTTTTGCTTCCTCCGCCGCATATATTTGACCTTTTAATGCAAATTTTAAGACTTTCTGCAACCTCAAAGCTGTCGCGAATTGCAAATGCAACTCCCTCCAAAACTGCCTGCGTCATATCGGCTCTTGAGGTGTCAAGAGTCATTCCTATAAATGTTGCGCGTGCGTCTGTATCGTTGATAGGACTTCGCTCTCCCATAAGATAAGGCAGAAAATACACATGATTTTTGCCGAGCCTTTGAGCCTGAATTTTTTCCTGCTCTGCTGTATAATCGCTCGTTTTTAATATATCCTCCATCCACCATTTATTGCACGACGCCGCAGAAAGCATACAACCCATAAGATGATATCCGCCGTCTGCGTGGGCAAAGCTGTGAAGTGAATTATTTGTATCTACTCCGAAGGAATTACTGCTGATGAAAACCGTTCCCGATGTACCGACGGAAATATTACAGCTTCCTTCTCCGACAGTCCCTGTTCCTACTGCCGCCGCGGCGTTATCGCCTGCACCTGCACATACAATACAATTTTCGGGTAATCCGAGCTGATGCGCAATATCCTTTTTAACAGGTGATACTGCTTCATAGCTTTCATAGAGCCTTGGTAGCTGATTTTCGCTGACAGAGCATATACTGCACATTTCCTTTGACCAGCGCTTATTTTCAACATCAAGAAGAAGCATTCCCGACGCATCGGAATAATCGGTTGAATGTACGCCCGTAAGGCGGTAAACGATATAGTCCTTGGGAAGCATTATTTTTGATATCCTGCCGAATAATTCCGGCTCGTTTTCCCTCATCCATAAAAGCTTCGGCGCGGTAAAGCCTGCAAAAGCAATATTAGCTGTATACTTGCTTAATGCTTCTCTGCCCACGGTTTCGTTTAAATATTCAACCTGCTTGGCAGTTCTTGCGTCGTTCCACAAAATTGCAGGGCGGATAACCTCATCGTTTTCATCAAGCACAACAAGCCCGTGCATCTGCCCTGCCGGGCCGATTCCTCTGATTAGTGATTTATCAAAAGCACTTATCAGCTTGGGCATTCCCGAAAGGCAGGCGTTCCACCAATCCTCAGGATTCTGCTCGCTCCATGCAGGATGCGGAAAGAAGATGGGATATTCTTCAGTTACGCAATTTAAAACCGTGCCCTTTTCGTCAACCAAAAGCAGCTTGCATGATGAGGTACCCAAATCAATACCTATATAATACATATGAATTCACCTTCTTATACTATTTACTATTGTATCCGATTTACTTTAAATCGGGCATTTTTCAATAATAGCGCTCTCTTTTTTGTTTACATAATCTCCGACATTGCAGGCAATGCTCTGACCGTCTGTAAGATATAAAGCATAGCTTCCAGAAAGGCAAACGGTATCGCCTTTTTCATTTACGGAATAAAAATCGCTGTCCTGCAAATGAATACTTACTTCCTTTTCCTCACCTGCCGGCAAATAAAAGCGCTCGACCTTAATAAGAGAACGGATAGGATTAGGATAATCAGTATGAGGGCAGGTCATATAAAGCTGAAGTGTTTCGTTGCAGTCAAAGCTTCCTGTATTTTTAACCGTACATTTAAGCTCATTTTCACAAAGTTCATACGAAATCAGCTTAAAATCAGTATAGGTAAGGCCGTAGCCAAACGGATACTGAACCTCGCCCGAATAATATCTATAGGTTCTGTTTGCCATTGAATAATCCTCAAAATCAGGTAAATCGTCAATGCTGTTATAGAATGTAACAGGAAGCTTGGCGCAGGGAGAAGCTTTTCCAAACAGAAGATTTGCAATTGCCTTTCCTCCCGAAGCGCCCGGATACCAGCACTGCAAAACTGCGTCGGCATGCTTTTTGCATTCACGCAAATCAATACATCCGCCCGAAAAATTCAAAACAATAATTTTTTTGTTGAGCTTAAACAGCTTATTTAAAAGCTCCTGCTGAACATCAGGGAGTGCCAGCGAGCTGCGGTCACCCTGTTCGCCGAGCATTCCTCCTCCGCCCTGAAGAAGTTCTCCTGCTTCCTCGCCTTCAAAGGAACAGTCAAGTCCGCCGCAGAATAAAATCAAATCGGCGCTTTGGGCTTGCTCAAGTGCCTGCTGCTGAAGAATTTTATTTTCTTTCAGATTATAAGAATATCCCTGAACATACGATGTATCATTGTTTTCACCGCGCACCGCCTGCGTAACCTTACAAAACTGTTTCGGCGTACCGCAGTAATTTCCGAGGTAGGCAAGGTCATTTTCGGCGTTGTAGCCTACGATAAGAATTTTCGGCGATATATTTTTAAGCGGTAAAATTCCGTTATTCTCAAGAAGCACTATACCCTGCTCCGCGGCTTTAACAGACAGCCTTTCGTGCTCGGGCAGAGCGTTTTCAAACGGAGAAATGCTGTTGAAAGGGCAGTCCCTGTCAAACATACCCAAGCTGCTTCTTACTGCCAAAAGCCTTGAAACAGATTTTAAAAGCGTCGGCTTTTGAATATAGTGCATTGTATATGCGAAATACAGCATACGGTAAAATTTTCCGCACTCCAAATCACATCCGCTGTTAAGCGCCAGCGACGCTCCCTTAAGCGGATTTTTTTCGAGCTTGTGATTATACACAATATCCGGCAGTGCTCCGCAGTCTGACACAAAGTAGCCCTCGAAGCCCCAGCTTTTTCTTAATACCTTTTCTATGAGAGTTTCCGAAGCGCAGCACGCCTCGCCGTTGACGCGGTTATATGCGCCCATAACTCCGCACACATCTGCATCTTTTACCGCTTTTTTGAAAGCAGGAAGATAGGTTTCAAACATATCCTTTTTTGAAGCAACCGAATTAAAGCTGTGGCGGTCCTCTTCGGGTCCGCTGTGAACGGCAAAATGCTTTGCGCATGCGGCGGTTTTTATATATTTCGGGTCATCGCCCTGCAGACCCCGTATAAAAGCCGTACCTAAAAGGCCTGTAAGATAAGGGTCCTCTCCGTATGTTTCCTGACCCCGTCCCCAGCGCGGATCACGGTAAATATTTATATTCGGCGACCACATAGTAAGCCCCTTATATATTCCGTAATCCTTATTCTTTTGACTTTCATTAAATTTTGCACGGGCTTCAGTTGATATTGTTTGAGCAATCTCAAACACCAAATCCTCGCTGAAGGAGGCTGCCATACATATTGCCTGCGGAAAAACCGTAGCAATTCCTGCTCTTGCAACGCCGTGCAGAGCTTCATTCCACCAAACATAGGGCTTTATTCCCAGACGGATTATACCCTTTGAATTATACATAAGCTGTGAGATAAGCTCTGTTACGGAAAGCTGCTGTGCAAGCTCCGTTGCGCGCTCAAGATGTTTTTTTCGATTTTCCCCGTTCATTATTCTTCCTCCTTGACAATACAGCTTGCAGAAGATATAATTAGTATAGATACCGTGCTCGTGCACGCTAATATAATTATACCATTGAAAGCACTTAAAATCAAGAGGAGGAAGGAAATGCCTATCACCGTTAAAGAAATTGCGAGGCTGGCAGGGGTAAGCCGCGGCACGGTTGACCGCGCGCTTAAAAACAGAACCGGGATAAGCGAAGAAACAAAAAAGCGTATTCTTGAAATTGCAAAGCAATATGATTACAAGCCGAATATAATCGGAAAAGCGCTTGTATATTCAGGAAAGCCTATTCAGATACCCGTAATTTTAAACAGCATAGGCAACCCTTTTTTTGATGATGTGAAGGCAGGAATTTTTGCCGCGCAGGAGGAATTTGAAAGCTACGGCTTTCAAATTGAGCTTTCTGAATTCAAGGGCTATGATGCGGAGGATTTGCTTAATATACTCGACAATCTGCCGAGTGATACGGCGCAGATTATTTTAACTCCGATATGCGACAAAAGAGTTGAAGAAAAAATATGCTCCCTTCAAAAAAATTCAACAAAAATAATTATGCTTTCAAGTGCGCTTGAGGGTGTTAAAAATGCCGTTTATGTAGGCTGTGACTACCTTAAAAGCGGACGCATTGCAGGGCGGATTACAGGGCTTATTTCCGCAGGAAGCGCCAATCTTTACATAGTAACGGGAAGCTCACAGCATAAGGGCCACGCGCAGAGAGTTGAGGGCATAAAAGCCGTTTTGAAGAAGGATTATCCGTCAATCAGGCTTTTAGGTGTGGCAGAAAGCAACGACGATGACGAAACTGCTTATAAAGCAATGAAAAGCGCGCTGAAAGAGCACCCCGAAATAGATTTTGTATACATTACCGCCGGCGGTGTAAACGGCACGCTTAAAGCCGTCAGAGAGCATTCGCATAATGTGCGTGTCTGCACCTTTGACGATACCGAAATCACATGCGAAGCCTTGCGCAGAGGAGATGTTCTTGCAACAATATGTCAGCAGCCGTTTGAGCAGGGATATTATTCTGTCAAAGCGCTTTTCGATAAAATTATAACGAAAAAGGAAGTTCAAAGCACTATTTACACTCAACTGTCAATAAAGGTTGACGAAGCGCTTTAATTTGAATTTGAATGAGGAAATTAAAATGGAATACTTTTCTGTTGTGCATTATACACAAAATAATACTCCGTCAGCAGAAGCACGCATTAGCGATAACAGTCAGATAACCGTTAAAGAAGCTAAATCAAAAGCCGAATATTCAGGCTTAAAAACAAGGGCGGTTTTGACCGTAAATAAAAATCAGGCTGAAAAATCAGCATTGAGATTTGTTGTTGAAGCTGCGGATTGGGATACGGATAATTATGTTTTTGCTCCCTCTGCGCTTTATAACGGAAACCGCTTTCAAAGCCTTTGCAGGGAGTATCCGCCTATGCTTACAAAAGAAGAGGCTGAAAAATCAGGCGGCGAAACGATAATATCCGATGTTCCCCGTCTTGATAAAGGCGGTAACGGGTGCGTTCAGCTTAATGCCGGAGATTTGTCATTTCCGTGCATAGGATATTATTCAAACAAAAGCAAGAGCGGATATCTTTTGTTTTTTGAACAGAAAAACGAGCTTGGCAATTTAGGAATTACAATACAGAAAAACGCCGAGGATAAATCGGCTCGCCTTATATTATCCTCCCCCTGCGTACGCACGCCTTACAAATATGCAATGTGCACAACGAGCCAAAAATCCGACGACTCTGCGGCAATTCTTAAATCCGGAGATACAGTTACTTTTTCCTTTACGCAATACCGTTTTGATTGCGACAGCGTATGCGAATTTATAAATACATTTTTTAAGCTCCGCCAAATACAAGGGCTTCCTAAAA
>JBJEPL010000027.1:0-7673 GCA_051881215.1 Eubacterium sp.
ATAATTTGAAATCAATTAATGAAGCTTTGAAGTAAAAGGAAAGGTAATTTACAAACAATGAATTCTGCAGTTTTAAGCTTAATAATTTTCGGAATATGTATTGTATTATTCGTTTGGGATAAGCTGCCGATGGCAACCTCCGCTATACTCGGCTGTGCGGCAATGGTCTTATTCGGTGTATGCGACTTTGAAACAGCCTTCGGTCAATTTGCAAGCACAACAGTGCTTATGCTTATCGGTGTATTTGTTGTGGGCAGCGCCGTTGCCGAAACAGGAGTTGCGGCTAAAATAGGCAATCTTCTCACAAAGCTCACTAAAAACAGCGAGAGAGCTGTAATCGCAATTTCGTTTGTATTGGCAATGGCTTTGTCAACATTTTTAACAAATGTAACTGTTTTGGCAATTTTCATTCCGATTATGTTTGCTCTTGCAAAAGAAAACAAGCATATTAACCCTATGAATATTGTTATTCCTTTGACGCTGGCTGTTAATATGGGCGGAATTACTACTTTGGTCGGCTCATCACAGCAAATGACAGCGCAGGGATTATTACAGGAATACGGCTACAAGGGCTTTGAGGTTTTTGATTTCACATTATACGGAATAATTCTCGGAATTGCCGCGTTGGTTTACATACTTTTAATAGGCTATCCTTTAGGCAAAAAAATCTGGGGTAACCGTGAAATTAATTCAGAATATAATGATGTTCAAATCACTAAGGTTGAAGTTAATAAAAGAAAAGAAGCTTCAATTATTATCATCTTTATTTTAATGGTATTTTTATATATTTATCAAAAAATACCGTTTACCGATATAGAGGTTCCGCCTCATGTTACCTCAACTTTAGCGGCCTTGGCTTGTATCATAACCGGCTGTATTTCACAGAAAAAAGCAATTAAAAACATAAACTGGAATATCGTAGGACGACTTGCAGGATGCCTGGGACTTGCAAAGGCATTAAGCGCTTCGGGCGGAATTGATTTAATATCAAGCTGGTTTATGAAGCTGGTCGGAACAAATTTCAGCCCTCTGCTCTTATTCATTATTTTAGTTGCCCTTTCACAAATTTTAAGCTTATTCATATCAAATTCAACCTCAATCTCCGTTGTTTTGCTGGTAGTTATGTCTATCGCTCCTGAGCTTTCATTAAATGTTCCCGCTTTTGCAATGGGAATTGTATTGTCATCAAGCATGGGCGCCTGCTGTCCTCTTTCGGGATCAACCTGGGGTATCTCAATGGCTGCCGGATATAGATTCCGAGACTACTTCAAATACGGAATTGCAATTGATTTGATTTCGCTGATTATTATAATTATCTCTGTTCCGCTAACAATGGGCTTAACTGTATAATTAATTTCAAATATATATTATAAAAAAGACTGCCTTGAAATAAATCAAGGCAGTCTTAATTTTACTGTTTAATAGCCTAAAGGCTCATTTACAAGAATTACTTTAATTCTGTCCTTATGCCTTTGCTTTGCCGAAATCACATAATTACAGCACACTCTTCCCGGAGAATTACAGCCGTCGCAGATAAAGGAGTTCTCCTTTGACAGAGATATGCACTCGCCTGTTTTATTACAAGGCGTATCAATATTAAGGCGCACGGTATTTTTAGGCGCCGCATTACACTTAACTCTTTTTATTGCTTCATCAATATTTTTAACTATTTTATTTACTCCTACAACCATTATAACCTGACGGGGACCGTAAACTATACAGGCAACTCTGTTTGAATTACCGTCAACATTATAAAGCTCGCCGTTTTCCGTAACAGCGTTTGAGGAGCAAAAATATGTATCACATCCAAAGGCTCTCAAATAAGCCTGCCTCAATTCCTCACCCTGCAAACCGCTTCTGTCAATAAAATCATAATCACCGCAGCAAAGCAAATCGGACACTCCTGTTTCTTTTAGTGAAACAGAGCCGCCGTTTGAAACGCTTTCGCCTTTTTTTACAAGCGTTTTTATGAGAGGAACAACCTCCTCTTTTGTTTCGACAAAATACGGCTTTATACCGTTTTTCTCTAAATTCTGCATTGTTTTTTCAATATTCATTGAGCATACTTCCTTTCAATAATTCCGTAATTTATTTTAGTAATGATAATTCTTTCAACAGAACTGTCAATTTGGCTTTCATCAATTCTTCCGTTTTCAACAGCAGCGGCAATTGCTCTTAACTGAACTCCGACATCGGTTGCACACAGCATATCATTACCGCCCAAAACCGCCTGAACAGCAGCCTCGCCCTTGTCGCCGTCAACATAATCAGTAACGCCTTTCATTCCGAGTCCGTCGCAGACAATAATTCCGTCATAATTCATTTCGTTTCTTATATACTGATGAAGCTTTAACGACAGCGAAGCCGGTATACCCGAATCAAAATCCTCAATGATATTATGTGAAACCATAATCATCGGAACACCCGATTCAACGGCAGCTTTAAACGGAATTAAATCTCTTTCTTCAATGCTTTGCCAGCTTCTGGGGTCAACGCTTATCTCTGTATGGGTATTAACATTATTACCGTATCCCGGGAAATGCTTTACACAGCTTAAAAACCTTTTTTCATTCATTGCCGTAACAACATTTTTTATATATTCGCCGACCTCGTTTTCATCGGTTGAAAATGCTCTTGAATAAATAAAATCAGAGTTCGAATAAGGAACATCGGCAACAGGAGCAAGAACAGTATTAAAACCGAGATTGGCAAGAAAATCCGCCTTATCATTTGAATCGCTGATAACCGCTTCCCAGCCGCCCTCGCGGTAAAGAGCTCTGCCTGATTTAAAAGGCTCGCTTCTGTATTGGCTGTATTGCGAAATTCGGTTAACTGCTCCTCCCTCTTCGTCAACTGCCATAAACGCGGGAATTTTGGCAACGGTTTGATACTCTGCAATTTCAAGCATTGTCTGCTGTGGGGTTGAATTCTCAAAATTTCTTGAAAAAAAGATATATCCTCCGAACTGCCACCGCTCCATTTTCTCAAGCGGCTCTTCTTTAGGAATATAATAGAGAAGCATTTGACCTATTTTCTCATAGAGCGTCATTTCCTCTATCATTTCCCTTGCCTGACGCTCGAGCGGGTCTGAATAGTATTCCTGCTCGGTTTCCTGCTCGTTTGCGGTTAATCCTAAATTCTCTTTGTCATCATCTTTAAAAGCAATCAAGCACACATCAAACGCAAGAGTTGCAACAAGAATAACCGCAAGGATTGTTATTATGATTTTTGAAGCTTTTTTCATTAATTATTCCAATACTTTCTGTCTAAAGAGCGATACTGCAAAGCCTCTGCAATATGCGCTGATTCTATAGTTTCGCTTTCCTCCAAATCGGCAATGGTTCTTGCAATGCGCAGGATTTTATCATATGCTCTTGCCGAAAGGCCGAGCTTTTCAAAGCTGATTTTAAGTATTGCATCAGCCTCACTGCTCAAAACGCAATATTCCTTTGTCATCTTCGGAGTCATTTTGGCATTACAGCTGACGCCCGTTCCCTCGAAGCGTTTTTGCTGAATTTTTCTTGCTTTATTAACTCTTTCTTTAATCTGCTCGGATTTTTCCTCTTCTTCCTTACCCGAAAGCCTGTCATACTCAACAGGCGATACTTCAATATGGATATCAATTCTGTCTAAAATCGGGCCGGATATTTTATCCATATAGTGTTTTTTAGCCGCAGGAGTGCATACACATTCTCTTGTCGGATGACCGAAATAACCGCACGGACACGGATTCATAGCGGCAATAAGCATTAGGTTAGACGGATATGTAACAGTTCCCGAGGCTCTTGCAATAGTAATAACTCCGTCCTCAAGCGGCTGCCTTAACGACTCCTTAACTCTTCTGTCAAATTCGGGGAATTCATCCATAAATATGACTCCGTTATGAGCAAGGCTTATTTCTCCGGGCTTCGGCGTTAAGCCGCCTCCTGCAAGTCCCTGCGCGGATATCGTGTGATGCGGAGCTCTGAACGGTCTTGTATTTATAATTGCCTGACCCTTTGGTATTGCGCCTGCTATTGAATAAATCTTTGTTGTTTCAAGCTTCTCCTCAAAGGTCATATCGGGAAGAATGGTAGGAAGCCGTTTTGCAAGCATTGATTTACCTGCACCGGGAGGACCTATCATAATACAATTATGCCCTCCTGCCGCCGCAATTTCAAGAACTCTTTTGGCTTCTCTCTGCCCTTTAACATCGGCAAAATCTATATTATAAACCTTATCCTCTTCAATAAGAGTTTCATTATAGCAAGGTGAAATTTTTTTAACTGATGATATATGCTGCATAACCTCAATAACATTTTTGACAGGAAAAACATCTATCCCCTTTATAACACTGCCCTCAAGGACATTATCATTAGGAATAAAAACGCCCTTTATACCCTGCTCCTTTGCCTTTAAAAGCATCGGCAAAACACCCGCCACCGGACGAATTTCTCCGTCGAGGGAAAGCTCTCCTATAAAAGCATATGAATCAACATCGCCGTTTAACTGTTTACTTGCTTTTAGTATTGCAATAAACACAGGCAAATCATACACGGCTCCCTCTTTTTTTATATCGGCAGGAGCTATATTTACCGTAATTCTTGACACCGGAAAATCCAGACCGCAGTTTTTAATTGAAGCGCGGACTCTTTCACGGCTTTCCTTAACTGCGGCGTCAGGCAGTCCTACCAAATCAAACCTCGGAAGCCCCTGACTTAAATCACATTCTACTGTAACAGGATATGCGTCAAGACCGAAAATGCCAAGACTTTTAACCTTTGCATACATAATTATCACCTATTTAATTATAACAATTAATATCATTATTGACAATAGATTTTAATAGGTTTAAAATGTAAACATCAAACAAAATTTATATAGATTGGAAGAGATACCGTGGATATTAATAATCTTTATAACGAATGGCTTGAAAAAGCAACAGCCGACCCCGATTTAAAAGCAGAGCTTGAAGCGGTTAAGGGCAACGAGGAGGAAATTCTTGACAGATTTTACCGTAGCCTTGAATTCGGAACGGCAGGATTAAGAGGAGTAATAGGCGCAGGAACAAACAGAATGAATTATTATACTGTTTGCCGGGCAACGCAGGGCCTTGCTGATTTTCTCAATGCGCATTTTGATAACCCGTCAATAGCAATCGGATACGATTCAAGAATTAAATCCGATTACTTTTCAAAGGAAGCTGCAAAGGTTTTGGCGGCAAACAATATTAAGGTTTACATTTATGAGGAGCTTGAGCCGACCCCGTGCCTTTCCTTTGCAATAAGGTATTTCAAAACCTCAAGCGGTATTATTTTAACAGCATCTCACAATCCTGCAAAATACAACGGATATAAATGCTACAACTCAAACGGCTATCAGATGACCGACGAGGAAGCTGAAGAAACATATCAGTATATTCAAAAGGTAGATTATTTTACAGGCATTAAAACAATGGATTTTGACGATGCTGTTGAAAAGGGTCTTATTGAATATATGGGTCAGGAGGTTATTGACGCTTTTCTCGACGAGGTTGTTAAGCAATGCGTTAACCCCGACATCTGCAAAAAGGCAGGATTAAAGGTTATCTACACGCCTTTAAACGGAACAGGAAACAAGCCTGTAAGAAAAATTCTTGACAGAATAGGCATAAAGGATATTTATGTTGTTCCCGAGCAGGAAAATCCCGACGGCAACTTCCCCACCTGTCCTTTCCCTAATCCTGAAATTAAACAGGCTTTTGAATGTGCACTTAAAATGGCAGAGGATATTAAGCCTGATATTCTTCTTGCAACCGACCCTGACTGTGACAGAGTAGGCATTGCGGTAAGAGATAAAAGCGGCGAATACAAGCTTATGAGCGGTAACGAGGTAGGCGCAATGCTTTTAAACTATCTTCTTTCTCAAAAGAAGGAGAACGGTACCTTATCCGAAAACTCAATAGCTGTTAAATCCTTTGTTTCAACCGATTTGGCAGAGGTTATTGCTAAAAAATATAACTGTACCTTCAAAAATCTTTTAACAGGCTTTAAATATATCGGCGAGCTTATTACAAATCTTGAAGCGCAGGGAAAAGCCGATGACTTCGTTATGGGCTTTGAAGAATCCTACGGCTATCTTGCAGGTACTCACGCAAGAGATAAAGACGCTGTTGTTGCTTCAATGCTGATATGTGAGATGGCGGCTTATTATAAGGTCAAAGGTATGAGCCTTGTTGATGTTATGGATAGCCTTTACGATGAATTCGGATATTATCTGAACACCGTTTCAAGCTATACCTTCGAGGGCGCTTCGGGAATGGAAAAAATGGCAGACATTATGGAAGCGTTGAGAAATAATCCGCCGAGCGAATTTGCCGGACTGCGCATAACAAAAATTGACGATTATAAAACATCTTCGTCAAAGGATACAGCATCAGGAGAAGTATCGGCTATTGATTTACCTAAATCAAATGTTCTTGCCTATACTCTCACGGACGGCAACAAGCTTATAGTCCGTCCGTCGGGTACAGAGCCGAAAATCAAAGCATATGTAACTGCAATCGGCAGTGATAAAGAGGCCGCTAAAAAGATTGCAGACAGACTTCTTTGTGAAGCAGATAATATTATGAAATAGAGGAAAAGCTATGCATCAGCAAAAATGGGTTAAAATTACGGCAATCATTCTTGCGGCGCTTATGGCAGTCAGCGGACTCGGAGTGGGAATCGCAGGAATTTTAGGTCAATAACAGCGGTTGAAAGCCGCATAAATAAAGGAGTTCCACCTTGCGTGGAGCTCTTCTTTTTTTCGTGCATTGTGTTTTTTTGGCTTTTCTGTTATAGTAATATTATCGGGAGGGTTGAATATGATTGATGCCGCGCTTACAGGTAAAATTATAAGCACAAAGAGAAAAGAAAAGGGCTTAACGCAGCTTCAGTTAGCACAACTGCTTAATATCAGCAACCGTACCGTATCCAAATGGGAAAACGGCGACGGCTTTCCTGATATTACGCTTTTGCCGGATATTGCGCAACAGCTTGATATAACAATTGACGAGCTTTTAACAGGAGTAAAGCCTGAACCTATTATTGAAATAAGAGAAATTGAAATCAAATCAGATAAAAATGATTATAAAAAATCAAGGGAAAAATTTTTAATTTCGGAAATAATTGCTTTTTGCTTTAGCATCGGTGCTAATGCAATCGGAGGAACAACGGAGCTTATGCTCTTTAAGCTTCGCCCGTTTTATGCTTTTATAGAAATATATTTAATGGTTGCTACCGTTGTGCTTTTCATAGCCGCAATTATTATTTTTCTTACAGGCTATGTTAAATTCAAGGCAGATACAAATAAAATTAATGCAGGTATTCTCACAGAGCTTTATGCCTTTACGGTTATAACATCAATTACACCTGCATTCACGGCTTTCAGAATTCTCTCCAGACTTTTTACTGATACGGGCTATTTTTTAAGATATGCTTTTCTGGTTATATATATTATTGCTTTAATTGCTTTTACCGTAATAATGGTAAAGAAAATCAGGAGTATAAAAAATGATGATTAAGCTATTGAGAATTATCAATATTATAATCGGATGTATTTTAATGTTCATTTTTCTTGCACCGCTTTTCGGATTTATATTTCATATAGGAAATATAATCGGAATCTGCATTGCATGCGTATTCTTAATCATCGGTATATGGTATAATCAGTTA
>JBJEPL010000028.1:0-2282 GCA_051881215.1 Eubacterium sp.
CAATATTTTGTTTAATATGTGAGTTTCCTATTTTAAGTTCAACTGTAACGGAGTTACTGTTTGCACTTATCCTTTCAAGCTTTGCATATTCCGGTTCAAATGCATAGTAGTATACCGGCTCTATATCCCAGCAATCGCACTTATCGTTATAAAGCTTAAATACATTGATTTTTCTGCCGTCATCAACATATTCACGGTTGCTTTCTTTATCAAAAAGGCTTATGATTTCACCCTTATCTGTGAGGATAATTCTTATTTTACTGTTTTCTATAATACTATTTTTATATACTCCATTTTCTGCACTTTTAACTTCAGACGAGCAGCCCATTGAGGGAATACCGAGTCTACTATGAGACAGAGAATTAAAGCAAAGCTTTGATTTATAATAATTCGATATTGCGTCGCAGGAATTTTGCGTTAATTTTTTTGTTTGATTTAAAATAATTTCATATCGCTTGAGGGATTCCTCATATACTCTTGCTATTGAAGAGCCGGGGAGAATATCGTGGAACTGATATAAAAGCATTTCCTTCCATATTTTCTCAAGCTCTGTATCGGGATAATCAAAGCCGCAAAGCTTTTGGGCAACACTACTGAAAAATTCGCAGTCGCGCAATGCAATTTCCATCTGCCTGTTATACTTTTTATTTTTTGCCTGCGTTGTATATGTACCTCTGTGACGCTCAAGATAAAGCTCACCCTGATACGACGGATATAAGCTTCTGTTTTCGGCAAGCTTTTTCATAAATTCATCAGTTGATACAGTATTGATTTTAGGCAAACCCTTAACATTTTTTATTCTTTTAAGGCGTTCCGCGTGGTCAAGTGAGGGACCTCCGCCGCCGTCTCCTATGCCATAGGCAAGCATTGCACAATCCGATACTTTATTTTCTTTATAGGTATTCTTTACACGCAAAACCTCTTCAGGAGTTAAAGGGCCGTTATAGGTATTTGCAGGCAAGAGATGCGCAAGCACCTCGCTGCCGTCTGTTCCCTTCCAGTTAAAGGTTTGATAAGGGAACTCATTAACTGTATTCCAGGAAAGCTTTTGAGTAATAAAATATTCAACACCGCATTTTTTTATAATCTGAGGAAGGGAACCGCTGTATCCAAAGGTATCCGGCAACCATAAAACAGTGCTGTCGATATTGAATTCTTCCTTAAAGAATTTACTGCCGTAAAGCATCTGACGAATTAACGACTCGGCGCATGGAATATTTACATCACTCTCAACCCACGAACATCCCTGAATAGTAATTCTTCCGTCAAAAACTGCCTTTTTAATTCTCTCATAAAGCGAAGGATAGCTCTCTTTCATCCATAAAAAGAGCTGTGCTTGGCTTGCCCCGAAAACATAGTCGTCATATTTATCGAGATAATACAGCTGGCTTGAAAATGTTCTTGCGCCCTTTCGCTTTGTTTCTCTAATAGGCCAAAGCCATGCAAGGTCAAGATGGCCGTGTCCGTGAGCTGTTATTTTAAATTTAACATTGCTTTTCTGCGAAAGGATTTTATCCATCTCGTTGTGAGCTGAGATATAATCTTTTTTTACTATGTAACTATGGGCATTATTTATTGCAACTGCTATCTCGTACCTGTAGTCGACATCAGCTTCTGAAAGACTGTCAAATATTCCAAAAAGCACCTCCATATCATATTTAACAGTTCTGATATTTTCGTTACAAAGAGCGGTTGAAAGCATCATTATTTTTCCGCCGTTACACAAATTCCCCTGCAAATCATTGCAGGCGCCGTCAACATAAAAATCTATTCTGTTATTCTTTACGATTTCATCTGTTACAGGTATTACTCTTTTAACAGGCAGACCGTATTCATAGGAAAATTCACTTGAATAAGCAGTAATACCTTTGATTGCTTTTCCGTTATTTGCATAAACAAGACCTTCGCCTGAAATATCTATCAGACATACAGGGTTTTCACCTTGAGGAATATCACCGGTAAAATGAAACCATGCACAGTCAAATACATTATCGCTCCAAACATCATCGGTTTTTACGGTCATATACTCGCCCTGCTTTCTCATTTCAAAGGAAACAGGCTCGCTTGTTTTCCATAATTCACACTCAAGAGTGCCGACAGATGTATACATTTTATTTTCAAGAGCCGAAATCCAATGCGAGGCATTTTTGCACACCTTCATCATAAGCCGCATTTTGTTATCGTCTACAACACTGTTAACAATGCTCTTTTCCGATTTTGCTCTTATTTGGCTGTCAAAAGCTCTTTTTATACGATTGACTCTTGCTTCATTTCTTTTCATC
>JBJEPL010000029.1:0-30659 GCA_051881215.1 Eubacterium sp.
GATCTAACTATTGCGGTTTGTTCTTCCAAATTTGCTTTTATACCATCAAACGACAATGATTTGCAAGTTAAAGGAACAATACCTATATAACATCCTGTTTCATCACCGTCATTTAATACTGTCAAATAATCAGATACATCATTTCCGTCTTTCAACGCATCATCAAGTGCTTCTTTATAATATGTAAAGCTTATAACGCATTGAAATTGATTATTTAACCAACCGTCAGTTTCATTCACAACAAAAACAGAATAGAAATCTTCATCATTAGTACCGATACTCGTAATTATTTTACCTTTATCATTACCAAATTCAATATCTTCTGACTCAAATAAAATTGTTTCTTCATAAAAGCTTTGCTCCAAGCATTCGCTGTAGGATATAGGGCTTACATTTCCAAGAATATACCAAATAAGAATTACGGCGACTATTATGCCGATGACTGTAAGAAACTTTTTCAAATCTAATCCTCTCTTAACAAAAAAGAGCCGTTAGAAAAACGGCTCTTTAATTTTTATTGAAAATCAAATACATTTACCCAAGAATCAAGCAATTCCTTTTCTTCGGGCTTATTTTTAACACTTTCAGAGCATGCAACAATAGGCATCCACTGCTGAACAAGCTGTTTTGGAATATCAGCCTTTTTGCAGAAAAGGTTAAGATATTTTTCTGCTCTTTCCTTTTTACCCTGCAAACAGAAAACAAGATATGTTCTTGCCGCGTCCGCAGAAGCATTACCCTGGGTTGCATGTGACCAGTCAATAATGTAATACTCTCCATCGGGAGTTACGATAACATTTGAAGGGCAGAAATCGCCGTGCAAAACCTTTTTATGAGGCTTCATACCCTCAAGGCGGTTATGAAGGTCAAAGCGGATTGTTGCCTCATATGATGAAGCGCTGATTTTAGCGTGCATCTTATCCTTTATTTTATTAAGAAGAGGCGCTCTCTTTGAATGAATTTCCATTTGAAGGTCAACAAATTTTTCAAGAAGCTCATCCTCTTTTTCGGGATTTTCATTGAACATCTCTTCAAGGCTTTTGCCTTCAATAAATTCTCTTGTTATAGCCCAGTTGCCGTCAATTTTTGAAACATCAAGAAGCTTCGGTATTTTAAGACCTGTTTCTTCCACTCTGGCATTATTGAGTGCTTCGTTAAGGACCTCGGCTTTTGTGAATGTACTGTCAAAAACTTTAACGAGCTTATCGCCGTCACGATAAATCTCTTTATTATCTCTTTTTTTAATGGTTGTCATTATGACACCTCCTGTTTGGTATATCTTAATTATAACTTAATATAATTAATAATTCAATAACATATAATAAAAATTTATTTAATAGGATTTACTCATTTTAATAAAAGTATTTATGCAAATCGGGTATTAATGTAATCGGCAATCAAATTGACTGTTGCGTCAATACCGATTTTAGCAACATTTATTGAAATATCATATGTAGCCGCATCGCCCCATCTGTCATCGCTGTAAAAGTTATGAAATTTTGCGCGCTTTTTATCGGTATTTTTTATCTCTTTAAGCGCATTTTTCTCGCTTATTCCGTAAATATTTACGGCTCTTTTACACCTAAATTCATCGTCAGCGTGAAGAAAAACGGTAAGCAGATTAGGCGAATCCTTTAAAATATAATCCGCACAGCGTCCTACAATAATACAGCTTCCCTCCGAGGCAACCTTGCGGATAGTGTCAAACTGATACTGAAACACCCTGTCCTCAAGGGTCATTCCGGTATTATTTATTGCAGAAAAGCCGTCGGTTGATACATTATAAAGAAAGCTTCTTGTCGGCTTTTCATCATAGAATTTAAAAATATTTTCATCAAAGCCGCTTTCCTTTGCCGCCCTTTTTATAATTTCCTTATCATAATAAGGCACGCCGAGCTTTTCTGAAAGCTTTGTTGCAATTTCATGAGCACCGCAGCCGAACTGCCTGCCGATAGAAATAATATATTGTTTCACAATACCGTCCCCTTTTTATATGTTAATTATATTGTATCATAAAAATAGTTTACTTGCAATTACATTGAAGTTATAGTAGAATAAAATTATGGAAAATTTATTATTTTATAACGAAAAAGCAAATTATTTTGAGGATGCTCTGCCAATCGGAAACGGAAGAATAGGCGGTCTTGTTTTCGGTAACCTCAAAAAAGAAAGAATCGCCCTTAATGAAGACAGTCTTTGGTCAGGCTATCCTAAAGATTTAAATAAAAAGGATGCTCACAAATACCTTAACTCTGTGAGAGAGGCAATCTTTAACGATGATATTAAAACAGCAAAAGATATCATGAACAGAGATATGCACGGTCATTGGTCAGAAGCTTACCTTGCGTTCGGCGATTTGATTATTGATTACAAAAATGTATCTAAAAAGGGATACAGGCGAAGCCTTGATATTTCAAAGGGTATTGCCGTAACAGAAGCTTCGGGCTTAATGGAAACGGTTTTTGTTTCCCATCCCGCCCAGCTTATGATTGTAAACATTCATTCAGACGAGGGCGTAAGCTTTAAGGTAAAATTACAGAGCAAGCTCAAAAGCAAATCCTTTACCGAAGAAGACTGCCTTTTTGTAACAGGTCAGGCTCCCGAGGTTTGTATGCCGCCTTATTATAATCAGGGAAAAACCTTTGTTCAGGGTAATAAGGGTATGACCTTCTGCGGCGCTGTAAAGGTTTTAGGCAATGCCTCCTTTAAAAAGAGCTGCATAAAGGTTAAAAATCAAAAGGATATAACCCTGCTGATTTCTCTTGCTACATCATTTGTTGATTTTAAATCTATGCCGACTGCCGATTCTAAAGCCCGTGCACTTTCATATTTTGACAATATAAAGTCATATGAAAGGCTTTTGTCGGAGCACAAAGAGGATTTTTCCTCGCTCTTTGACAGGGTGGAATTCAGGCTCGACGGTGGAAGAGATGATCTTCCGACAAATGAAAGAATTGCACAAATGAATAAGACCGGTACGGATTATTCGCTTATTGCTCTTTTATTCCAATACGGCAGATACTTAACCATATCCGGCTCGCGCGAAGGCACTAATGCAATGACCTTGCAGGGAATATGGAATACTCATATCAGAGCACCGTGGTCCTCAAGCTATACAACAAATATCAACACCGAAATGAACTATTGGTGTACCGATATGGTTAATCTTTCAGAGTGCTTTGAGCCGCTTACCGAATATGTTAAAAAAATTGCGGTGAACGGTAAGGTAACAGCAAGGGATTATTATGATTGCAGCGGCTTTTGCTCACATCATAACAGCGATATCTGGGGTGCAACATATCCGGCAGGCTATCCTAACGGCAACGGTAATTCAACGCAGTATGCGCCTTGGTGTATGAGTGCTCCGTGGTTTTTAAACCAGCTTTATGAGCATTATCTTTATATTCAAGACGAGAAATTCAAAAAGGATATAACTCCTCTTTTTGAGGATTGCCTTAATTTCTACAAGGATTTTCTTGTTGAAAAAGACGGCGAGCTTGTAACCTGCCCGTCCATAAGCCCTGAAAATAATTACCTGCTAAACGGCAAAGCATATTCGCTTACATATATGCCGACTATGGATAGGGCAATTTTACTCGAATTCTTTGAAAACTGCAGAGAATTAGGATTTGAAACTCCTAAAATCAATCCGATTCGCGTTGCTTCCGACGGAAGAATCCCCGAATGGATTAAGGAATACGAAGAAGCCGAAATTGAACACCGCCACGCAAGCCATCTTTACTGTATTCATCCGTCGCGGCTTGATGTCAGCGATGAAATCAAAAAGGCCGCTGAAAAATCCCTGACTGTACGCGGCTTCGGAGGAACGGGATGGTCGCTTGCATGGAAGGTTTGCTTTTGGGCAAGGCTCGGCAATGCCGAAAACGCACTGCGTTTAATCAAGCAGCAGCTGACGCTTATCAATCCGTTAAAGAAGATACAAAACGGAGGCGGCTCGTATCCTAATCTTTTTGACGCTCACCCACCGTTTCAGATTGACGGCAACTTCGGTGTAACCGCAGGAATTGCAGAAATGCTGAAAAATGAAGTATTACCGAGTGAATGGTCAGGAGAAATAAAGGGTCTGAAAGCCTACGGCAATAAAGAAATTTCATATACCTTTAAAAACGGAAAAAGGCAGTGATATTATCACTGCCCTTTTTTATATTCGTATATATTACTTTATGAGTGATACGCCCGTCATTTCCTCCGGTTGAGGAAGGTCAAGCATTTTGAGCATTGTAGGAGCAATATCGCAAAGTCTGCCGCCGTCACGAAGCTCGATACCCTCACCGCAGTTAGCCGCGATAAACGGAACAGGGTTTGTTGTATGAGCAGTAAACGGTGAACCGTCAGGCTCTTTCATTTGGTCTGCATTACCGTGGTCGGCAGTTATAAACAGGCAGCCGCCCATTTTTTTAACTGCGTCATAAAGTGAGCCCACACATTTGTCAACAGCCTCAACAGCAGCCTTTGCCGCATCAAATATACCTGTATGGCCTACCATATCGCAGTTGGCAAAGTTAACGATTATCACATTATATTTGTCGGAAAGAACTGCTTCGTCAAGCTTTTCCGAAACCTCATAAGCGCTCATTTCAGGCTTCAAATCATAGGTTGCTACCTTCGGTGACGGAATAAGAATTCTGTCCTCGCCCTCATTGACTGCTTCAACACCGCCGTTAAAGAAGAAGGTTACATGGGCGTACTTCTCTGTTTCGGCAATTCTTAACTGAGTCATATTATTTTTAGCAAGATATTCACCGAGGGTATTTTCAAGACTCTGCGGCTTAAAGGCAACGAGAACATTAGGCATTGTTGCGTCATACTGCGTCATACAAACATATGTTACAGGGATTCTTTCACGCTCAAAGCCTTTAAAATCATCATCAACAAAGGTTCTTGTAATTTCCCTTGCTCTGTCAGGGCGGAAATTAAAGAAAACTATGCTGTCGTTAGCACAAATTCTTCCCTCGTTTTCAAGGCATACAGTAGGCTCGATAAACTCATCGGTTACATTCTTACCGTCGGCGTCAACCTTTTCATATGACTCCTCTATTGCTTTAACAGGGTCGGAGGCTTTAATTCCTTCACCGAAAACGAGAGCGTCATAAGCTTTTTTAATTCTGTCCCAGTTATTATCTCTGTCCATAGCATAGTATCTTCCTACTACGGTTGCAACCTTGCCAACGCCTATTTCGGAAAGCTTTTCGATTGCTTCTGCTACGAAATCCTTACCGCTTGTAGGCGGTACATCTCTGCCGTCCATAATACAGTGAAGATATACTCTGTCAAGTCCCATTCTTTTTGCAAACTCAACAATAGCCCAGATATGAGAATTATGAGAGTGAACGCCTCCGTCACTCATAAGGCCCATAAGATGAAGCGAGGTATTATTGTCTATGGCATTCTGTATTGCTGTTTTAATTGCCTCGTTTTCATAAAAATCGCCGTCTTCAATGGATTTGGTAATTCTTGTAAGCTCCTGATAAACGATTCTTCCGGCGCCGATATTTGTATGTCCTACTTCGGAATTACCCATCTGACCGTCAGGCAGACCTACATCAAGACCCGAAGCACCGATATAAGTATAAGGATTTTCAGCCATTATTTTATCAAGATTTGGTTTATTTGCCGCCGCAATGGCATTGCCGTAATCGGACTCGTTTTTGCCGAATCCGTCCATTATGCAAAGAACAACTGGTTTTTTCATAATAAGTCCTCCATATAAAATTGTATAACTTAAACGGGCGGGACAATCCCACCCGTTAAAAATTTATAATAATTATTTGCTTGCCGCCTTAACGATGATTGAGAAATCCTCTGCTTTAAGAGAAGCTCCTCCGATAAGACCGCCGTCAACATTCTCCTTTGAGAGAAGCTCGTCGGCATTTTTAGCATTCATTGAACCGCCGTACTGAACAACAAAAGCGTCGGCAGCAGCTTTGCCGTAGAGCTCTTCAATAACCTTACGGATATATCCGTTAACCTCGTTTGCCTGATCGGCAGTAGCTGTTTTGCCTGTACCGATAGCCCAAACAGGCTCATAAGCAATAATTACATTCTTAAGCTCTTCTTCGGTTACACCCTGAAGTGCAATCTTTGTCTGCATTCCGACAACCTCAAAGGTAACGCCCTGCTCTCTCTGCTCGAGAACCTCACCTACGCAAAGAATAACCTTTAAGCCACTATCAAGAGCAGCACGGACTCTTTTGTTAACTGTAACATCTGTTTCGCCGAAATACTGTCTTCTTTCGCTGTGGCCGATGATTACATAAGGAACGCCCATAGCCTTAAGCATAGGAGCAGAAACCTCGGCAGTAAAAGCACCGCTCTCTGCCCAATGGCAGTTTTCAGCGCCGACCATTATATTTGAACCTGCTGTTGCATCAAGCGCTGCCTGAAGGTCAACAAAAGGAGCGCAGATAATAACATCGCAGTCAGCATCTGCAACAAGCGGTTTCATTTCGTTAATAAGAGCAGTTGTTTGAGCAGGAGTATTATTCATTTTCCAGTTACCTGCAATAACAGCCTTACGCAAAGATTTGTTCATTTTAATATACCTCTTTTATCTAATTTATTAATCCTTATCCATAAGAGCAACAATACCCGGAAGCTCTTTGCCCTCAAGGAATTCAAGAGAAGCACCGCCGCCTGTTGATATATGGCTCATCTTATCTGCAAATCCGAGCTTTGTAACAGCAGCAACGGAATCCCCGCCGCCGATTACCGAAATTGCGCCTGAATCGGCAACAGCCTTCGCAACGGTAATTGTTCCGGAAGCAAAATTATCCCATTCCGAAACGCCCATAGGGCCGTTCCAGATAACAGTACCTGCGCCCTTGATAGCATCAGCAAATAATTTTTCTGTTTCAGGACCGATATCAAGACCCATCCAACCGTCAGGGATTTCATCGCTGTTTACAACCATAAACTCTGTATTCTCGTCATATTCCTTACCAACCTTATTATCAACAGGAATAAGGAATTTAACGCCCTTATCTTCAGCGGCTTTCATCATTTCGCCTGCTTTTTCTACCCAATCAGCCTCAAGAAGCGAATCGCCGATATTATGGCCGAGATACTTCATAAATGTATAAGCCATACCGCCGCCGATGATAATTGTATCGCACTTTTCAATGAGATTTGAAATTACACCGATTTTATCAGAAACCTTTGCACCGCCGAGTATAGCAACAAGAGGTCTTTTAGGATCGGAGAGCGCTCCGCCCATAAATTTGATTTCTTTTTGAATAAGATAACCGCAAACAGCAGGAAGATAAGAGGCTACGCCTGTTGTTGAGCAGTGAGCGCGGTGAGCGGTACCGAAAGCATCGTTAACAAATATATCTGCAAGAGAAGCAAGCTCCTTTGAAAAAGCTTCTTCATTCTTTGTTTCCTCTTTACGGTAACGAACATTCTCAAGAAGCATTACTTCGCCTTCCTTGAGCTCTTGCGCCATTGCCTTGGCATTCTCGCCTACAACCTCAGGATCCTCGGCAAGCTTAACCTCTGTACCGAGGTATTCGGAAAGCTTTGCTGCAACAGGAGCAAGGCTGAATTCAGGCTTATACTCTCCCTTTGGTCTGCCGAGATGGGAGCAAAGAATAACCTTTGCACCGTTTTCCATAAGATATTTGATTGTAGGAAGCGCAGCAACTATTCTTTTATCGTTAGTAATAACGCCGTCCTTAAGCGGAACATTAAAATCGCAGCGGGCAAGAACCTTTTTGCCCTTTACTTCGATATCTTCAATTGTCTTTTTGTTTAAAGCGTCCATTATATATACCTCTCTATAAAAAATTTCAAGTTTGGCAGGGCAAAGTTACGGCTGCCCAATACATACCATTTTTATTATATCTTAATATTATTAATAAATCAATATAAAATTTTCCAAATACGGCAAAAAGAGCAGGAAAAATTCCTGCTCTTCACATATAATTTGGTTTTAACTGTTTTGAAGTAATCAAATAAAGCGGTCTTTTGCTCTTAGTAATTCTAAAACATATCAGTTTCTTCAACGCTTGCATCGGTAATTACACCGTTAGAATACACACCGCTCACTATAACAACAGTTCCTATCGCAGGTATATCATCACTGCTTTCAAAGGCTTGGCTGAACGCTCCGTCATAATAAGGATGCTCAACAGAAGTCGGTGTTTCAACTCTGCCGTATACGCAAACTGTTTTGCCCTCAAAATCAGCATAATAGTTTTGCATATTTATCAACTGTACCCTTTCGAGAGTTGCATCCAAAGTGGTCATATCTATATCATATTCTGAACTCTTATATTCACTTTCAACAGATACAGACGGATTATCTATCCAATATCCGTCAAGAGCTGACTCGCTTGCCGTAAATGTTCCGCTGACCTCTATTAATGAGCCGTTGCTCGGAAGGTTTGAGGTATCGGTGATATTAAGCTCCCATTGATAATCGCAGCATTTAGTTTGGTCATTATATCCCCAAACATAATAGCGAGTGGTGTCATTATATTTATCTATTATTGTTGCAAATGTACCTTTTTTGGTTACTGTCTGCCCTTCGTAATCTGCACCCTTATCGTTATAGAATATATTTTGATATAACACATATTCCGTAGAATCCAATACAGTCTGCATCGTTGACGAAGCATTTGTATCTGCTTTTTCAGATACGGCTTCGCCATCTGAATTTGATTTACTGCAAGCGCAAAGAGAAAGCACCAAAGCTATAAGCAATAATACTGAAATTGTTTTTTTCACTACCTTCTACCTCCTACAAGTCCGATTACATAAAATAATACAAATCCTAAAATATCAGCCATTACTATAGTTGAGCCGACAGGCGTACCTGCCAAAACCGAAGCTATTATGCCTAAAGTTGTGCATACGACAGAGAAAACTGCGGAGCAAACAGTAACAGCTTTAAAACTTTTAAACACTCTCATTGCCGATAAAGCAGGAAATATTACAAGAGCAGAAATGAGAAGTGAGCCGACAAGATTCATTGCAAGAACAATGATTACGGCAATAATAATTGCTATTAAGAGATTATATGCCCCTGCATTTGTTCCGGTGGCACGAGCAAAGTTTTCATCGAAGGTTACGGCGAAAATTTTATCATAAAATATAATAAATATTGCTACAACAGCTATAGATAAAATCGCACACAGCCATACATCGAATGTTGAAAGCGTAAGAATTGAGGTTGACCCGAAAAGAGTTGAGCAGACATCACCCGACACATTTGATGAGGTAGAAAACATATTCATAAGCATATAACCGAATGCTAATGAACCCACGCTTATCATAGCAACTGCCGCATCGCCCTTGATTTTTCTGTTTTGTCCGCCTGCCAAAAGAAGTATAGCTGCCAAAACTGTTACAGGCAGGATAATCAGCATATTGTCGGTAACTTTTAACACTGCCGCAACAGCCATTGCCCCAAACGCAACATGCGATAATCCGTCGCCTATAAAGGAAAATCTTTTCAGTACCAAGGTTACACCCAAAAGCGATGAGCAAAGAGCAATAAGCACTCCTGCTATCAATGCATATTTTACAAACGGATACTCCAAATATATCATAAGCTTATCAAGCATTTTGCTCACCTCCCTGCACATTTGTAAAGGAGGCTATTTTATTATCGGAAATATATTCGTCTTTTGTTCCGTAAAATATATCATTCCCGATATGAAGAATGTGGCTTGAATATTCCAAAGCCGCATTAATATCGTGGGAAATCATAATAATTGTTATACCCTGCCGATTCAGCTCTTTAATCAAAGCATACATTTCCGATGTTACTTTCGGATCAAGTCCTGCTACAGGCTCGTCAAGAAGAAGCATTTTTTCTGTAGCGCACAGTGCTCTTGCAAGGAGTACTCTTTGCTGCTGTCCTCCCGAAAGCTCACGATAACACCGCTTTGATAAATCGGTTATTCTCATTTTCTCAATATTTGACTTCGCGCGTTTTTTATCTTCTTTTGAGTAAAAAGGATGAAAGCCCTTTTTGCTGACACAGCCTGACAAAACTATTTCCCAAACAGAAGCGGGAAAATCGCGTTGAACAACCGTTTGTTGAGGCAAATAACCGATTTCATTTTTATTAAGACCGTCACCGAATTCAATACTGCCTTCTATAGGATTTTTCAATCCGAGTATTGCTTTCATAAGTGTACTTTTACCCGAGCCGTTTTCGCCCACTATACAAAGGTAATCGCCTTGATTAACTTCAAAATTCAGCCCTGACAAAACTACTTTATTCTCATATCCCAAAGAGATATTACTGCATTTTAACAAAGCCATAAAATACCTCCTATGCTAACGCATCTGCAAGCACGTTAAGATTATCCTGCATAATTGATACATAGGTGTCGCCGTCATTAACTACGCCCTGCATTGAATTCATTGATAAAATCTGCATATTTTTATTTTCGGTATTGGAAATAATTGTTTCAGCAATTTTACTGTCAGTGCCCTCAATAGTCAAAACAGTATTCAAACCAAGCTCATCCGTTTTGTTTGCCAAAAAAGATATTGTTTCAAAGCTTGCCTCTGTTTCTGCCGAGCAGCCGGCAAAAGCCGCAAAATATTCAATTCCGTAATCGTCGGTTAAATATCTAAACGGAAAACGGTCTCCGAACAAAACGGTTTTTATTTTTGCATTGTCAACAGTAGCTTGATATTGGCTGTCTAAATCACTTAATTGTTTAACATAATTATCTGTATTAGCTTCGTATATTTCGGAATTATCGGAATCAATTTTACATAACTGTTCAAAAATGTATTGACACAATACTTCAGCGTTTTTCAAAGAGAGCCAAACATGCTCGTCATACTCAGGCTCCTCCTCTGCACTTTCCTCATTATCCTCTGCCTGCATACCTTCTATAACTTCCTCTTCTTTTGCTGACGAGCCCAAAACATCAAGAAGATTTATTACAACCATATTCTCATTTTTTGCTGACTTCAAAGCATCCTCTACCCAGCCGTCACTTTCACCGCCTACATAAATAAACATATCGCAGTTTGATATCGTAATAATGTCATCGGCTGTTGGTTGATAATTATGCAAATCCACACCATTATCAAGAAGATATTTTAAATCTACATTATCATTATTTTTTGTTATCTCTCTAACCCAATCATATTCCGGGAAAATAGTACATACTATACTTAATTTTTCACTATCGCTGTTGCTGCTTTTTTGCGAACACGCTGCAAAGCTGATGGATAAGCAAAAGCAAAGCATAACAGCTATATATTTTTTTATTTTTTTCATAATAAAAAGCCTCCGAATTAATGTATTATTCTAAAAAAGAAAAGAGCATAAAAATACCAAGACGAATAAAGGGATATTAATCCCTTGGTGCCTTTATCTGCAAAGGCATACTTATCGCTTGGTCTTTAAGAATAATAATTAATTTGTCAGCTTGATTTTCAAATTAACAAGAGTACATACTTGTTTTTCAAAGCTTGTTTTTCCAATCACCAAAACCACAGTAAATAATAATACCATAGAAATTAAAAAGTCATGCGGATCCGGATTCATGCCATTAAACAGTTTTAAGCTGTTATCAATATAATGGCATATCTGACAGTCGGTATTAGAACAAGTATGGCTTGCACTTTTGGCAACATAAAGGGCAGAAAAGGTCATTGCCATTGCAATAACAATAGCCGTAATAAATGCTATTATTCTTTTTTGCTTTGCAAGCTTATCGTTTTTACAATCTGACATTTTCCGTTCCTTACTAAATATAGAAAACTAATTTCTTCTTGTATTAAACTTATTATCTAAAAAAATTACTGTTGTGTCAATATAATTTTTTGTTTTATAATAGTTTGGAAGTTATTTAATAAAAAGTTTTACAAATTATCTCATAATTGCAATGCAGATATAAAATAATTTCAAAAAAAGAGGCGTGAAAAATCACGCCTCCGATTATCTTTTAATGAGATTAGTCCTCAAGATTTTTCTTTACCGAAGCAAGTTCATCTGCAAGCTCCTGAGGAAGAGTATCGCCGAATTTTGCATAAAGCTCTTCAACGCCCTTGAGTTCTTCTTCCCATGCAGCCTTATCAACATCAAGAATCCTGTCAAGGTCTTCTTCTGTCATATCAAGGCCTTCAAGGTTGATATCCTTAGCATAAGGAAGATAACCGATTGCTGTTTCCTGAGCGTCAACCTTGCCGTCACAACGGTCAATAATCCAGTCAAGTACACGAAGATTATCACCGAAGCCTGGCCACAAGAAGTTGCCCTCATCATCCTTACGGAACCAGTTAACATTGAAGATTTTAGGAGCCTTATCGGGATCAAGGGTTTCACCGATTTCAATCCAATGCTTCCAATAATCGCCCATATTGTAGCCGCAGAAAGGAAGCATAGCCATAGGGTCACGACGAACAACACCTACTGCACCTGTTGCAGCGGCAGTTGTTTCAGAGCCCATAATTGAGCCTACGAATACACCGTGATTCCAATCCTTTGACTGATATACAAGCGGAGTAAGCTTTGCGCGGCGGCCGCCGAATACGATAGCTGAAATAGGAACACCCTGAGGATTTTCAAATTCAGGTGAAATGCAAGGGCAGTTAACTGCAGGAGCAGTAAATCTTGAGTTTGGATGAGCGCCTTTTTCTTCACTTTCAGCGCCGTTCCAAGGATTGCCCTTCCAATCAATTGCATTTGTAGGAGGATTCTTGTCAAGACCTTCCCACCAAACTGTATTATTGTCAAGGTTATGACAAACATTTGTGAAGATTGTACCCTGCATTGTTGACTTAAGCGCATTAGGGTTTGACTTCATATTAGTACCAGGTGCAACACCGAAGAAGCCGTTTTCAGGGTTAATAGCATAGAGACGGCCGTCAGGACCTTTTCTGATCCATGAAATATCGTCGCCGACACACCATACCTTATAGCCCTTTGTAGCATATCCTTCCGGCGGAATAAGCATTGCAAGGTTTGTTTTACCGCATGCTGACGGGAATGCAGCGCAGATATATTTAACCTCGCCTGATGGCTTTTGTAAGCCCAAAATGAGCATATGCTCTGCCTGCCAGCCCTCGTTCTTACCGAGATATGAAGCTATACGAAGAGCAAAGCATTTTTTACCGAGAAGTACATTTCCGCCGTAAGCAGAGTTAACAGAGATAATTGTATTATCTTCAGGGAACTGACAAATCCATCTGTTTTCAGGATCAACATTACATTTGCAGTGCATACCGCGTACCCAGTCGTCTGAATCGCCGAGCGCGTCAAGAACCTTTGTACCGATTCTTGTCATAATATTCATATTAAGAACAACATAGATTGAATCTGTAATCTCAATACCGATTTTTGAGAAAGGTGAGCCTACAGGACCCATTGAATAAGGGATAATATACATTGTTCTGCCCTCATATGAGCCTGCTGCGATATTATAAAGCATCTCATAAGCCTTTGAAGGCTCCATCCAATGATTTGTAGGTCCTGCATCCTTTTCTTCTCTTGAGCAGATAAGAGTTCTGTCCTCAACACGGGCAACATCGTTTTCTGCTGTTCTGTGAAGATAGCAGTCAGGAAGAAGCTCCTCGTTGAGTTTAATCATTTCGCCTGTTTCAACAGCTTCTGCTTTAAGAGCATCAATCTGTTCCTTGGAGCCGTCAATCCAAACAATATTTGATGGCTTAAGGAGTTCAACTTTTTCGTCGAGCCAAGCAAGCAAGGACTTGTTTGTTGTTAAATTTGTATCCATAATACAATTACTCTCCTTTTGTTTGTAATAATATATAAAGCCGTTTTAAACCTTATATTACATAGATTATAGCAAAAATCGCCAAAAATTCAATAGTACCGCGTAAAATTCATTAAAATGTAACAATAAATACAATTCAAATTAATTCTTTTTGTAGTTCTCATCAATCGGCATGGTTGCATAGGCGTTTAGACTTTCGTCTGCACGAACGCCGCCGATAAATTCATAATATCCCTGAGAAGCAATCATAGCCGCATTATCACCGCAATATTTAAGCTCCGGCAGATAAAGCCTCCAGCCGTGCTTCTTACAAAGAAGCTTTGCCTGCTCTCTTAATTTAGAATTGGCAGAAACGCCGCCGGCTATTACAATTTTTTTAAAATTATAATCAACAGCCGCCTTTTCAAGATTTGTAATCAGGCATTCAACAACACCGTTTTGAAAGGACGCCGCCAAATCGGCGGTATTAATTTTTTCTCCCTTTTGCTGTGCATTGTGAACAGTATTGATAACAGCGGTTTTAAGACCGCTGAAGGAAAAGTCATACGGACAGCCCGTTACTTTCGGATGAGGAAATTTATAAGCATTCTCATCGCCGTCTTTGCTTATTTTATCAATGCTCACACCGCCCGGATAAGGCAAGCCCATAGTTCTGCCTGCCTTGTCAAGCGCCTCCCCTGCCGCGTCATCTCTTGTTTTTCCTATCACTTCAAAATCCGTATAGGATTTAACCGCAACGATATGAGAATGTCCTCCGCTTACAACAAGGCAGAGAAACGGCGGCTCGGCATCATTTGATATGTAATTTGATGCAATATGGCCTCTTAAATGATGAACAGGCACAAGCGGCTTATCGGCTGCAAGAGCAAGACCCTTTGCAAAATTAACACCCACAAGCAGTGCGCCTATAAGACCTGGAGCATAGGTTACCGCAACAGCGTCGATATCATCAATAGTACAGCCTGCGTCTTCTAAAGCCGATTCAACAACCCCGCTTATGGATTCGGCATGACGGCGCGACGCAATTTCGGGCACTACTCCGCCGTAAAGCTTGTGCTCCTCAAGCGAGGTTGCAATACTGTTTGATTTTACAATTCTTCCGTCCTCAACAACTGCCGCTGCCGTTTCGTCGCACGAGGACTCTATACCGAGTATTTTCATAAAAACTCCTTGTTATTATAATAGCGCTCTATATCTGCGAATTTGAGCTTTTATTCTCCCATTTCATCTCAACTGCGTTTTCGGTAGGGTTTGAATAATAGTTTTTGCGCACGCCGATATTTTTGAAGCCAAAGGACTCATAAAGCCTTATGGCAGGCATATTATTTTCTCTCACATCGAGAAAAACCGTATCAAGCTCATCGGATTTGAGGCATTCACTCAAAAGCGCTTTGCCTGCGCCAAGCCGCCTGCACTCGGGCAAAACGGCAACGCGCATAATATCTCCCTCTCCGAGAATTATATGAATTCCCATATAACCCACTGCCCTACCGTCTTTTAATGCAACAAAAAATCTTGCTGTGGGATTATCAAGCTCTTTTTCAAGCGTTTCTCTGCTCCAGGGTATGGAAAAGCATATTTTTTCTATTTTTTCAGCATCATCAAGATACTCTGCTGTAAGGGGTTTAATGAGCATCATACCAAGTTTTACCTATCTTTCCGTCCGCACGAAGAAGGACCTTCATTTTGCAGGCATTTTCCATCTCCTGCGTAACTATCTGCAATGCCTTTTCAGCCTCGTCGTCAGGCGCTTCGACAATCAATTCATCGTGCACCTGCAATATCAATTTTGCTTTCATATTTTCCTGCTTAAGGCGTTTGTCAACCTTAACCATTGCTATTTTGATTATATCGGCGGCAGTGCCCTGAATAGGCATATTTCTTGCAACTCTTTCCCCAAATGCGCGCAGCATATGGTTTGACGATGAGAGCTCGGGAAGATAGCGTTTTCTTTTAAAGAGTGTTTCGCTGTAGCCCTTCTCTTTTGCCGTATCTATCATTTTCTGCATATAGTTATTGACACCGCTGTAGGTTGCAAGATAATTGTCGATATATTCCTTTGCCTCTTTATTTGTAACACCGATATCCTTGGCAAGCGAAAAGGCGCCGATACCGTAAACAATACCGAAGTTAACAGCTTTTGCCCTGCTTCGCATTTGCGGAGTAATCATCTCAAGCGGGAGATTGAACACCTGCGAAGCGGTTATTGAGTGTATATCATCGCCGTTATTAAAAGCATTAATCATCACTTCATCGTCTGCCAAATCGGAAAGGACTCTTAATTCAATCTGGCTGTAATCGACATCAACAAGCTTATTTCCCTCACCGGCAACAAAGAATTTTCTCATCTCTCTGCCAAGCTCTGTACGGATAGGGATATTCTGCAAATTCGGCTCAAGCGACGATATTCTTCCGGTTCTTGTTTCAACCTGATTAAAGCGTGTATGAATTCTGCCGTCAGGCTCAATTACCTTTAAAAGTCCGTCGCAGTATGTTGATTTTAGCTTTGTAAGCGTTCTGTACTCCATAATCTGTGAAATCACTGGATGCTCATTAACAAGGCCCTCAAGCACTTCAGCCTTTGTTGAATAGCCTGATTTGGTTTTCTTTTTGCACGGAAGTCCTAAATCCTCAAATAATGCAACGCCGAGCTGCTTTGGTGAATTAATATTAAACTCATATCCAACGCTCTCGTATATCGAAGAGGTAAGCTCGTTAATTCTGACGCCTAAATCCTTACCGAATTTTTCAATTCCGTCTTTGTCAACCTCAAAGCCTGCATACTCCATTTTTGCCAGAACAGCAGACAAAGGCAGTTCAATATCATTAAGAAGCTTTTCCTCGTCGGCGTCTTTAATCAAAGCGTCCGTTTTTTCAAACAGCGGTTTAACTGCGCCGGTAGCGCAAACAATTTCGTCCTTCTCGCCGAGAGTGTTTAGAAATTCCGGAAGCTGAACGCCGTATTCAAGGCAAAGATGCTCAATATCATAATTTGTATCACTCGGCCTTAAAAGATACGCCGAAAGCATTAAATCGCCGCACACGCTTTTAAGCTCAACGCCGTGCTTACAGGCAAGTCTGTGAAGCTCTTTTGTATTATAGGAATATTTTTTTATACCCTCGTCGCTGAAAAATTCACGCACGAAATATGAATATTCGGGAGTTTCTGAAGGCATTACGATAATTTCGTCATCAAAAGAAAAATACAAATCCGTTATTTCGCCGTCATTTATATCGGGATAAAAATAGGCGTCTGTTCCCTTTAAACGATTAAGAAGGTAATCTGCGTCAACGCAGGTTAAGCGGGTAAGCTCTCTCTTTTTAGGTGGCTCCGGCTCCTCTTCGCTGATTTTGGCGCTTGGGTCAAGATTAAATTTCAGAATAAGCGAAAACAGCTCAAGCCTAATGAATTGCGATACCGCCTTTTGCAAATCTCCTCCGCTGATTTTGTAATCCTCAATATTTGTATCAATCGGGGCATCGGTACGGATTGTGCCCAAATCAAGAGAAAGATATGCCTTTTGCCTGTCATTTTTGAGCTTTGCTCTGACGCCTTCCTTTATATCAATAGAGTCTATATTTTCATAAATATAATCTATATTATGAAAACGCTGAATTAAATCGAGAGCCGTTTTTGCCCCTACTCCTGCAACGCCGGGGATATTATCACTCGAATCGCCCTGCAATGCCTTAACCTGAATAAGCTCGGCAGGAGTAACGCCGTATTCTGCCATAATTGCATTTTCATCATATATATCTGTTACAGCCTGTCCCATTTTAGTTCTTGCAAGCAGTACCTTTACACCGCCGTGAGCAAGCTGAAGCGAGTCACGGTCGCCCGTTGCAATAAAGCACGCGTCGCCGTTTTGACGGCAGGAATCAGCAAGAGTTCCTAAAATATCGTCAGCCTCCCAGCCCTCTTTCTCAAGAGTCGTATATCCGAGATTATTAAGAATTTCCTTTAAAACAGGCATCTGCTGTTTTAACTCCTCGGGCATAGCGTGCCTGCCTGCCTTATATTCATCATAAAGCTTATGGCGAAAGGTCGGAGCGTGGACATCAAAAGCAACTGCAACCGCATCGGGAGAACACAAGTCCTTAAGCTTTAAAAGAATATTCAAAAAGCCGTAGATTGCGTTTGTATATTCACCTTTTTTGGTTGAAAGCAGCTTGATGCCGTAAAAGGCTCTGTTTGCTATGCTGTTTCCGTCAATAACAAGTAATTTCATAAAAATAATTACTCCAATCAATTATTTGATAGTATATTGTAACACAAAACAGTTTAATATCCAATAAAAAATAAGAATATAATTTGTTAAATTATTTGATTAATTATAATCATTGTGATATATTATCTGCGAGGAAATAATATGAAGATAAAAGATGTTGAATTTAAAAACCGTATATTTCTTGCACCTATGGCAGGAATTGCCGACAGAGCTTTTCGTGAATTATGTATAAGCTTCGGCGCAGGCTATACCGTAACCGAAATGGTGTCGGCAAAGGGTCTTACAATGGGCGACAAAAAAAGCGCAGAGCTTTTAACCCTCGGCGAAACCGAAAATCCTGCGGCGGCTCAGATATTCGGCGACGAACCCGAAATTATGGCGCAGGCGGCATTAAAATGCCTTGAATTTAATCCGCAGATTATTGATATAAATATGGGGTGCCCTGCTCCTAAAATATCAGGCAACGGCGCCGGTGCAAGCTTAATGAAAAATCCGAAGCTCGCAGGTGAAATAGTCAAAGCCGTTTCTGATGCCGTAGACATTCCCGTAACGGTAAAAATCCGAAAGGGCTGGGACGATGACAGCGTCAACGCTGTTGAAATGGCGCTTACTGCGCAGGAAAACGGAGCCGCGGCAATTACTGTTCACGGCAGGACAAAGCAACAGATGTATTCAGGAAAAGTAGATTATGATATAATAGCACAGGTTAAAAAAGCAGTTGATATCCCCGTTATCGGAAACGGAGATATAACCAACGAACAGAGCGCCGCAATAATGCTTGAAAAAACGAACTGTGATGCTGTGATGATTGGCAGGGGTGCACTCGGAAATCCGTGGCTTTTCAGAAGAATTAACGCTTACCTTGATGAATGCAGAGTTCTTCCGCCCGTAGGTATCAATGAAAAAATGGCGGTAATGCTTCGCCATATTCAGACGATTATCGACTACAAGGGGGAGTATACTGCTATGAGAGAGGCTCGCCACCACGCAGGCTATTATACAAAAGGGCTTCGCGGAGGTGCAAAATTCCGAAAGGAAATCAACGAGCTTGAAAGCTTTGAGGCATTGCAGGAGCTTGCTTATAAAATTGCAAAGGAAAATGAATGATGATTTTTAAAAACTGCACTTTTTATAATGACAATTTTGAAAAGGAAACAGCCGATATTGAAATAGATAACGGTATTATTAAAAAAATCGCCACTATAAAAAAAGACGGAAAAGATATGAGCGCCTTTACGCTTGTACCGGGCTTTATTGATATACATATTCACGGCTCTGCCGGCGGTGACGCCTGTGATGCTTCGGATGAAAGCCTTGATAAAATGTCAAAGGAGCTTGCCCGTCACGGAGTAACCTCCTTTTGCCCTACAACAATGACGCTCGGCAAGGAGCCTTTATGCAATATAGTTTCCGTAATTTCAAATCACAAAGCAGGCGGAGCAAAAATTGCAGGAATAAATCTTGAGGGACCGTTTATATCAAAAGAGAAGAAGGGCGCGCAAAATGCCAATTTCATAAGAAAAGGAACTATTGAAGAATTTAACCGCATTTTTGATTGCGCAAAAGGAAAGGTAAAGCTCATCACAATCGCACCCGAAGCCTTTGACAGTGAGCAATTCATAAATTATGCAAGCAAAAAATGCACCGTTTCAATCGGCCATTCAAATGCAAATTCAAAAGAATGCAAAGCCGCATTTGACGCCGGAATAAGGCAAGCAACGCATCTATTCAACGCTATGACTCCTATGAGCCACCGTGAAGCAGGCATTGCAGGCACGGCACTTGACGACGAAAGAATTATGTGTGAGCTGATATGCGACGGCGGCCATATCTGCCCTGCCGTTTTAAGAAATGCGTTCAAAATTCTCGGCGAGGACAGAGCGGTTGTAATCAGCGACTCAATGAGAGGCGCAGGGCTCGGCTGCGGAAAATTTGAGTTGGGCGGACAGGCTGTATTCGTAGAAGAAAACGGCAAATACGCAACGCTTTCAGACGGGACAATCGCCGCTTCAATAACAAACATTCATCAGGAATTTAAAAATCTTATCTGCTTTGGAATTGATTTTAAAACGGCATTAAAGGCCTGCACAATTAATCCTGCAAGAGCGATTAAAGAGGACAGCCGTATAGGCTCAATAAAAGCCGGCAAATGCGCCGACCTTGTATTTTTAGATGAAAATTTGGATATCAAAGAGGTTTACATAAATGGCATACTCGCTTAATATAGTTTTAATAGAGCCTGAAATTCCGCAGAATACAGGCAATATTGCAAGAACCTGCGCCGCAACAGGAGCAAGGCTTCACCTTGTAGGGCCTATGGGCTTTCAGATTACAGACAGGCAGGTTAAACGGGCAGGACTTGACTACTGGGACAAGCTCGATATTTCGTTTTATGACAGTACAGAGGAATTTTTTGAAAAAAACAAGGGCGGAAAATTTTTTTATTTCACAACTAAAGGCGAGATTGCCCATTCGGATATGGAATACCCCAACGGCGCATATCTTGTATTCGGAAAGGAAACGAAGGGTCTTCCCGAGGAGCTTTTAAAGGAAAATCACGACACCTGCGTAAGACTTCCGATGAGAGGCATAATCCGCAGTCTTAATTTGTCAAATGCCGTATGCGTAGGCACATATGAGGTATTAAGGCAATGGGGTTATCCCGAATTATCTCAAAAGGGCAAGCTCACAAAATACGAGTGGTAAAATTTCGGGGCTACTTGTTTAAATAACGATATTGTTGAAAAGAAAATTTAATTCGGGAGAGCAATATCCCACTTCTGCATCTTAACGAGGAAAACAATTTTTAGGCAGTTATTATAACTGCCTTTTTTTCATATTATTTTTTGGTGATGATATGAAAAAAGGCGACAAGGTATTACTCATAATTCTGATAGGGATTGCCGGAGCTCTTATAGCATTTTCAGGGAAAGCCTCATACGGTGCAAAAGAAGGACTTGCCCTTGCCGAAAACACAATTATTCCAAGCCTGCTGCCGCTTCTTATCATATTCTTTTTGATTATGAAAACAGGGGCAAAAGATGTTATAGCCAAATGCTTCGGAAGCATTTCTTATTATATTTTCAATCTGCCGCAGGTAACCTTTCCTGCAATATTTTTCGGATTGACGGGAGGATATCCTACCGGCGCGCTGATGACAAAGGAGCTTCTTGATAACGGCGAAATTGATGACGAAGAGGCAAGAAGAATGCTTCGGTTTAATTTCTGCGGAGGGTGCGGATTTATAATAACAGCGCTTTCTGCGTCTGTTTTAGGCAATGTTAAAATCGGAGCTGTTTTGTTTATTTCAAATGCTTTGTCCTGCGTTTTAATCGGATTTGGGTTGTCCTTTTCAAAAAAGAGGGAAAAAAGCGGATTTTATTCCTTTACGGAGCATAAGAATATCGGTGACTGCCTTGTTGAAGCGGTAAACAGCAGTATACGCTCCGTGCTTAACTTAACTGCATTTATTGTTCTTTTTTCAGCCGTAACAAGCATTTTTGAAATACCGAAGGCTGTAATGCCGCTTATTGAAATAACGAACGGGATTTGCTCTCAAAACGATATCCCGCTTGCTCAAATATCGGCGTATTTATCCTTCGGGGGAATATGTATTCATTTTCAGATTTTAGGAATAATCAAGCAGGCAAGGATGAAATATTTTGATTTTCTTTTTTTCAGGATTTTAAGCGGTCTGCTCTCATACTGCACGGCAAAGGCAATTTTTTATTTTTTCCCTGCCGATACCTTTGTTTTTTCTAATAACAGCGTCGCCGTTGCGCAATTTTCAAGTGTAAATCTTGCATTATCCGTTCTTTTGATTATAGGCTGCTTTGTTATAATTCTTGACATACATTCAAAGAAAATATGCTGAAAAAGTAAAATTATAAATTACTCATAAGAAAACTTAATTAAAAAATAAAGGGCAGGTAAGGAAACTCTCTATAAAGAAGCAAGCTGATCAATTAAACATTAAAAGCCAATAGATTCAAAAACGAATCTATTGGCTTTTCCTTATTCCTTTATGCTGACAAAAATGTATGCAAATTCTGTTTCCATACAATCCAACAATGTTAAACCGGATTTTAAAATATATGCTTTTATGTTGGTAGGGTTATCAGGATAAATCTTTATTTTTCTGTCCCCATAGTCAATGTATTTATTTTGGCTTTTATCAACAGATAAAATAAATCGTCCTTGCATATTTAACAAGGAATAAATTCGGTTGATACATTTTTCTTTATCTTTAATGTGCATAAAAGTCAGTGTAGAATATATAGCGTCAAAACAAACGCTGAAGTTGTGTTGCATAAAATCATCGCAAATCAATTCTATATTTTGATAGATTGATAAATTATGCCTTGCTCTTTCAATTGTTTTAGGGGATATATCTATACCATAAAACTTCTTGCATAATGGTACGGTTTTGATTGCAATTCGACCCGTCCCAACGCCAATTTCCAAAACATTTTTTGTTTTATCAAGTTGCATTGCATCTATGAATACTTGACCATCCCATTTATTCATATATGCTTTTATGGGGTCGGGGTCGTACACTGGGTCATTATTTTCTTCAATGAGTTTATCGTAATGTTCAACTGCATCCATAGAATATTCTCCTATTAGGCATAACTATTATTTTGATTTAACGGTTTTGAGAGATGAAATCAGCATTCTTTGAATCGCACCGCAATCATTTTGCAAGGGCTTATAATCATCTTCCGACATGCAATTTGTTTCAAAAAGAAGTTCCAGCCAATATTCCGTTTCGTAACATTCTTTTTGCGCTATTTCAAGCTTTGATATGAAATCTTTAGTCCCCTGTGCGTATTGTGCTTCATGCAGATTCGCACCAACAGAAGTTGCGGATCGAAGCAGCTGGTTAATCAAAATTGCCTCTTTATGTTCAGCCTTCATTTTACGGCAGAGAAAAATAATTTTTTTGCGAATTCTTTTGCTTTATCCCTCAAAACGCTCTCAGACACAACTATCACCTCTGCTTTATATTGTATATGAAATGCATTAATATTTCAAGCAACATTGTTAGTTTTTATATAATGTAATAACTTTTGCGATTTTTCTGAACGAAAACAAGAAAAAAAGAATTTTAATTTCAAAATTCGATGCTTGATGAGATTAAAAACACGGAAGTGATATTCCAAGCTGACACTTGAAGTTATATTTTCCCATGGGAAAGTTATATTACAGCCAATAAGGCTGTAGTGTTATTATATTTGCCCTAAAAACTGCCGCAGGCAATATCACTATGTGAAACATAATATCACTGCGCAGTAATATAACTCGCCTTCAGTCGAATATAACTGTGGCACACTTCCTTACGAAGTGTGCCACTAATCCTGCCTTTATTTTTATATATTATACATTTATTTCTACGCTTAATCCGAGAAGATCTTTTTCCTTTTCCAAAATCGGATTGACAACCTCGTTGAGAAAATCGGCTGTTTGCTCCGGCGCTCTGCCTACAAAATTCTCGGGCTTGAGAATTGCAAGGATTTCCTCCTTCGTTGTCATAAATGCAGGGTCTGCCGCAATACGGTCAACAAGGTCATTTTTACCTCCCTCAACCTTTACAACAGCTCCCGCCGCCATTGAGTGCTGACGGATTTTTTCGTGAAGGTCCTGCCTGTCGCCGCCTTTTTTCACGGCGTCCATCATAATATTTTCGGTAGCCATAAACGGAAGCTCACTCATAAGTCTTGCTTCGATAACCTTCGGATAAACAACAAGTCCTGAGGTTACATTAATGTATAAATCAAGAATACCGTCTGTTGCAAGAAACGCTTCAGCAACCGAAACTCTTTTGTTTGCAGAGTCGTCGAGAGTTCTTTCAAACCACTGTGCAGAAGCTGTCCATGCAGGATTGAGCGTATCAATCATAACATAACGGGAAAGCGACGCAATTCTTTCGCTTCTCATTGGATTGCGCTTATAAGCCATTGCCGAAGAGCCTATCTGATTCTTTTCAAACGGCTCTTCAATCTCTTTAAGATTTTGAAGAAGCCTTAAATCATTGGAAAATTTACAGCATGACTGAGCAATCAAGCCTAAACAGTTGCAAACGATTGTATCAAGCTTTCTTGCATAAGTCTGACCGCTTACAGGGAAGCAGGCTTTAAATCCCATTTTTTCTGCAATTTTTCTGTCAAGCTCCTTACATTTTTCGTGATCGCCGTCAAACAGTTCTAGAAAAGACGCTTGAGTTCCCGTTGTTCCCTTTGAACCCAAAAGCATAAGAGAATCAATAACATGGCAGATTTCTTCATAATCAAGCACTAAATCCATGAGCCAGAGGGTAGCTCTTTTACCGACTGTTGTAGGCTGTGCCGGCTGAAAATGAGTAAAGCCTAAACACGGCATTGCCTTATATTCATCGGCAAATTTAGCTACACCGGCGATTGCATTAACGAGCTTTTTCTTTATGAGAAGCAGAGCCTCGCGCATTGTGATAACATCTGTATTATCGCCAACATAACAGCTTGTGGCACCGAGGTGGATAATCGGACGCGCATTTGGGCATTGCTCGCCGTATGCGTGAACATGGCTCATTACATCGTGGCGGAATTTTTTTTCGTATTCCTGCGCAACCTCGTAGTTGATATCCTCTGCGTGAGCCTTAAGCTCCTCAATTTGCTCTTTTGTTACATTCAGTCCAAGCTCGTTTTCGGCCTCGGCAAGAGCAATCCAAAGCTTTCTCCAGGTTTTGAATTTAAAATCCGGAGAATAGATATACTGCATTTCCTTTGAAGCGTAACGGGCATTAAAAGGTGAATTATATGTATCGTTTGGCATCAGTCAAGTCCCACTCTCTTCATCATTTCTGCATAAGCATCCTCTACTCCGCCCAAATCTCTGCGGAAACGGTCCTTATCAAGCTTTTCATGAGTTTTAATATCCCAGAAACGGCAGGTGTCAGGGCTGATTTCATCGGCAAGAACAATTGTACCGTCGGCAGTTTTACCGAACTCAAGCTTAAAATCAATAAGCTCAACGCCGATTGATGCAAAATACTCCTTAAGCACATCATTAACCTTAAATGCCATTTCCTTTATTGTATCAACCTCCTGCTGTGTTGCAAAGCCGCAGGATACAGCATGATAACCGTTGATGAGCGGATCGCCCAAATCGTCGTCCTTATATGAAAATTCAATTGACGGGCAAACAAAATCCATACCCTCCTCAAGACCTAATCTTTTACAGATAGAGCCTGCGGCACGGTTACGGATAATAACCTCAAGAGGCACGATTTCAACCTTTTTAACAGCAGTTTCCCTGTCTGAAAGCTCCTTAACAAAATGAGTCGGAACTCCGCTTTTTTCAAGAATCTGCATAAGATAGTTGGACATTTTATTATTAACTACACCCTTGCCGGCGATTGTACCTTTTTTAAGTCCGTTAAAAGCTGTAGCGTCGTCCTTATAATCAACAATAACGATTTCAGGATCCTCTGTTGCCCAAACCTTTTTTGCCTTGCCCTCATAGAGCTGTGTTGTTTTTTCCATAATTTGTATCTCCTTTAATCTGATTAATGATTATTTTTTATAAACAGCCTTAATTCTTTCGATAGCTTCAACAGTCTTTTCGGCATTTCCGAAAGAAGTTAATCTGAAATAGCCTTCTCCTGAAGGACCGAAGCCCGAGCCCGGTGTTCCTACCACCTGACACTTGTCAAGAAGCTCATCGAAAAATTCCCAGGAGGTGTAGCCCTGCGGAGTTTTAAGCCAAATATACGGCGAATTTACACCGCCGTAGCACTCAAAGCCTGCGTCGGTAAGTCCCTCGTAAATAACCTTTGCGTTTTGCTGGTAATACGAAAGGGTTTCTTTAATCTGCCTCTGACCCTCGTCGGTATAAATTGCCTCTGCCGCACGCTGAGTAATATAAGAAACACCGTTAAATTTTGTAGCCTGACGGCGCGCCCACATAGGATTAAGGCTTGTCCCATTAAAGACAAGTTCTTTCGGAACAACGGTATATCCGCATCTCATACCTGTAAATCCGGCTGTTTTCGAGAAAGAACGAAGCTCAATTGCACACTTCTTTGCTCCCTCAATCTCATAAATTGATTTAGGTATATTCTCCTCAACAACAAACGCCTCGTAAGCAGAGTCGAAAAGGATAAGTGAATTATGCTCAATTGCAAAATCAACCCACTTTTTCAGTTGCTCCTTTGTGGCAACCATTCCTGTAGGATTGTTAGGGAAGCAAAGATAAATTACATCGGGAATTTCCGACGGGATATCGGGAGTGAAATTATTTTCGGCGGTGCAAGGCATATAAATTATGTTTGACCATAAGCCGTCTGCGTTTTTCTCACCGCTTCTGCCTGCCATTACATTTGTATCAACATATACAGGATAAACAGGGTCGCATATTGCGATTTTATTATCAACAGAAAAGATATCGCCGATATTTCCGCAGTCGGATTTGGCTCCGTCGGAAAGGAAGATTTCATCCTTTTCAAGCTCAATTCCCCTGTCAAGATAATCATGCTTAAGAATGGCATCAAGGATAAAATCATATCCGTATTCAGGCGGATATCCTCTGAAGGTTTCCTCGTGCGCCATTTCGTCAACAGCCTTGTGCATTGCTTCAATAACAGCAGGAACGAGAGGCTTTGTTACATCGCCGATTGAAAGGCGGATAACGTCTGCCTGAGGGTGAGCCGCCTGATATTCACGCTGCTTTCTTGCAACTGTTGAAAACAGATAGCTTGATTCGATTTTTAAAAAGTTTTCATTAATCTTCATATTTTAAACCTCCATATTATAAATCAATTTCTCCGCTGAAAACATATTCTGCGGGGCCGGTCATAATAACGCTGTCGCTTTCATTGCCTGACCAATGAATTTTTAAATCTCCGCCAAGAAGATGAACTGTAACATCATTATCGGTATAACCGTTTAATATTGCCGCAACAACCGTAGCGCAGGTTCCGGTTCCGCAGGCAAGCGTTTCGCCTGTTCCCCTTTCCCACACGCGCATATCAATATTATTTTTATCTGTTACTCTTGCAAATTCGGCATTTGTTCTTCTCGGAAAAATACCGTTATTCTCAAAAAGAGGACCGAAATGCTCAAGCTCAAACTCTTTAGGCGATTCATCAATAAACATAACTGCGTGAGGATTGCCCATAGAAACGCAGGTCATATTAAACTTTCTGCCGTCTATCTCTATTTCTTCGTTTATAACCCTGTTTTTATTACTTACAACAGGGATATCGGCAGGCTCAAGTATCGGAGCGCCCATATCTACTCTGACGCTTTTTACAACATCGTTTTCAACGGCAAGTGTGATATACTTGACCTTTCCCATTGACTCAATTGAAAATTCGGTATTGCTTACATAGCCCTTGTCATAAACATATCTTGCAACGCATCTTATAGCATTGCCGCACATTTCTGCTCTTGTTCCGTCGGGATTATACATAACCATCTCAAAATCGGCTGAAGCTCCTTTTTCTATAAGGATAAGCCCGTCGCCGCCTATACCGAAATGACGGTCAGATAATTTTATTGCGGCGCTTTTTTCATCGCTGACGGTTTCTTCAAGGCAATCGACATAAATATAGTCGTTTCCGCAGCCGTGCATTTTTGTAAATTTCATAAAATCACTCCAAATTACTTCGGTTTTATTCCGTGAACTCGTTGATAATTTTCTTCGCGACATCAACAAGCTTTTTACCTGTGTGCATACTTTCATTCTGTAAATACTTATGTGCTTGGGTTTCGCTTATATTCTGCCTGTTCATAAGTATTAGCTTTGCGTTTGAAATTAATTCCTGCTCGTCATCCTTTCGCATTGTAAAGGCCGATTTACTGTATGCAAGAACTTCAACCGTATGAAGAAACTCATCTCTGTTCAGCGGGAGGGCGAGATTGATAAGATTTCCCATATAGCTTTCCCTTCCGTTTTTTGACAGAGCAACAACATCAAAATACGGCGGTAAATTTTCTGCAACTATGCCTGCGCTCATATCGCTGAGCTGGGAGGCACAGATTACAACTCCTTCTCTCAAATCCTGCGCAATACTTAAAACGCTTGATCCCAATGCACATATATGGGATACATAAAGCCCGTCACGCTCAAGGAGCGAGCGAAGCTGCAAAGCAACATCTCTCACCGGATATGCAATGATAATAGACTTCATCTGCCGACTCCTCATCCCAATAAAAGGTTTGTATCATTATATCATATAAAACTATTAATATACAATACTAAATATATTAAAAATTTATCGTTTTTATCAAAATTTACATATACCCTGATTAAACAAATTACACAGATTTTGCAAAAATTTTACATTTTTTTGTAACAAACTAAACAAAAACACCTTGATTAATAGTTACAAAGGTGTTATTATAAAATTGATAATATATATATCGCTCAAAAGGGGATGATAAAATGGTTAAAGTTAAAAAGGAATATGAGTTTCCGCTTTATCTTTTTCACAAAGGAGAAAACTATAAAGCATATGAATTCTTCGGATGTCATAGAATTAAAGGAAACACCTTTGCTTTCAGAGTTTGGGCTCCGCATGCCAAATCGGTTTCGGTTACAGGCGATTTCAACAACTGGGACCCAAGCAAAAATGTAATGAAGCAGATTTCCAACGGAATTTGGGAAGCAATCATTGATGATCTTAAAATTTATGATTGCTATAAATATGCAATTACAACGAAAACCGGAAAAATAAATATGAAGGCTGACCCTTATGCCTTTCATGCCGAAACAAGACCGGGCAGCGCCTCAAAGATTTATGAAACAGGCTCTCATAAATGGAGGGACAAAAAGTGGAAGGACTCCGTAAAAAGCGGTTCGATACTTGAAAAGCCCGTTAATATTTATGAAATTCATTTCGGCTCATGGAAGCGTCACGAAAACGGTGACTTTTTATCATACCGTCAGATGGCGGAGGAGCTTGTCCCGTATGTTAAGGATATGGGATATACTCATATTGAAATGATGCCGATTATGGAGTATCCGTTTGACGGTTCATGGGGCTATCAGGTAACGGGTTACTTCGCACCGACCTCGCGCTACGGAACACCTGATGACCTTATGTATTTTATTGATGAATGTCACAGGAATAACATAGGAGTAATTCTTGACTGGGTACCGGCGCATTTTCCTAAAGACGCCTGCGGACTTTATGAATTCGACGGCGAATGTACTTATGAATATTCGGACCTTAAAAAGGGCGAGCATAAGGAATGGGGAACAAGAGTTTTTGACTATGCAAAAAACGAGGTTAAATCCTTCCTCATTTCATCGGCAATGTATTGGGTTGACAAATTCCATTTTGACGGCTTAAGAGTTGACGCCGTTGCATCAATGCTTTACCTTGACTACGGCAGGAACGACGGTCAATGGACTCCTAACAAATACGGCGGTCGTGAAAACCTTGAAGCGGTTGAATTTTTTAAACAGCTCAACTGCGCAATGTTTAAAGAGCATCCTGAGGTTATGATGATTGCGGAAGAATCGACGGCATGGCCTATGATTACCATGCCGACGGATATCGGTGGTCTCGGCTTCAATTTCAAGTGGAATATGGGCTGGATGAACGATATGCTCCGCTATACCTCTCTTGATCCTCTTTTCAGAAAAGGAAATCACAACTGCATCACCTTCAGCTTCTTCTACGCTTTCAGTGAAAACTTCATTCTTCCTATAAGTCACGATGAGGTTGTTCACGGAAAATGCAGTCTTATAAACAAGATGCCCGGCGATTATGATATGAAATTCGACGGAATGAGGCTATTCCTTGCGTATATGTTTGCCCATCCGGGTAAAAAGCTGTTATTTATGGGCAGTGAATTCGGTCAGTTTATCGAATGGAATTATGAGCAGGGACTTGACTGGGTGCTTCTCGATTACGAAAAGCATATAAGATTGAAAAGATTTACCAAAGAGCTTAACAAATTTTATAAAGACAATCCTGCTTTGTGGGAAGTTGATTACAGCTGGGAGGGCTTCCAGTGGATATCAAGTGAGGATAACGCAAACTCTGTAATCGCTTTCAGAAGAATTGATAAATCGGGAAAAGAGCTTATTGCAGTATTCAATTTCACTCCCAACAGCTTTAATGAATATAGAATAGGCGTTCCCGAAGAAGGCACTTACAAGGTTGTTTTTGATACCTCGCTTGAAAAATACGGCGGAACAAAGGGCAGATTGTCCGGATCATACAAGTCCAAAAAGCTTCCTTTGCACGGCTATGATCAGAGTATAGGAATTAAGCTTAACGGTCTGTCCGCAATATATCTTGAAAAAAACCAAAAAAAAGTTAAGGAGAAACAAAATGGCACACAAAACTAATGTTGTAGCAATGCTCCTTGCAGGCGGTCAGGGAAGCCGTCTGGGAGTTCTTACAAAAAACATTGCAAAGCCTGCTGTTCCTTACGGCGGTAATTACAGAATTATTGACTTCCCTCTCTCAAACTGCGTTAACAGCGGTATATACACCGTAGGTGTGCTGACACAGTATCAGCCGCTTGAGCTTAACGACTATCTCGGAAACGGTCAGCCGTGGGATTTAGACCGTCAAAACGGCGGAATCCATATTTTATCCCCTTACGAGGCAATCGGCGGTGCCGAATGGTATAAGGGTACTGCAAACGCAATTTATCAGAATATCAATTTCATTGAAAAATATGATCCCGAATATGTTGTAATTTTATCA
>JBJEPL010000030.1:0-7611 GCA_051881215.1 Eubacterium sp.
ACGCTTAACAATATTTTCTACGGCAATATGCACGGCGAGGATATTGTAACAAAAAACAATGACAACTGGGTAAGGGATTTCATACACCGTTTTGCAACCTATCAGGTGCCATTCCATTTTCTTAATACACACAAAAGACTTGCGATAAAAGGCAAGGGAAATAATAAATACTGCGAATTTTCAGACGGCATAGTTTCTTATGCAAAGGGCAGAAAAATAACCAAAAACGGTAAAATCATCAAGGACGGTGACACTCTGTTTCTTCCCTTTGTGCATAATGAAAGCACCTACATTGCATACAGCAAAAACGGTGACTGCCGTGATTGGAGCATTACCGAAGCCGATAAATCGACAGCTGAAATTTACAAAATCACCGAAAACGGAAATGAATTTATCAGAGAAATACCGATTAATAACAATAAACTGCATATAAATATTCCCCAACAAATTGCATATTTAGTTGTTTTAAAATAAACATAGTAAAACACATTGCTTCTTATTAGCAGGCAATGTGTTTTTTGTTGTGTATTTAATTTTTTAATTCAAAAACTATAAATTAAATTTTGTTAATCCACCTCAATTTTGAAGCATATGGGCATTGTTGAATTAACTTTATTTGTTTTGATTGTAAGTGCTTTTTTATCTTGTGAATACGAAACATTTTCATCACTGCCGAGGATTGAAATATTCTTTATAACACAATGGAACATATCCATACTGTCGGCAAGTGATTTTATCTTAAATTCGCTTTTGGCGTTCGGTTTTAGAGCAAAGGCATATACAACACCCGTTTTGCAAGTAAAACGGTAATCTCGGCTTGTATAGCTTAATCTTTCGTTAAAGGAGCCGCCCTTGTGCTTTTTACCTTCGCCGAAAACCTTATATGGCTGAGTGCCCCAAATAGCCTCGGCATTTGCTTTTGTGAATTTGCCGAGCTCTCTTAAAATATGCTTTTCCTCATCACAAATTGAGCCGTCCGCTTTCGGTCCGATATTAAGCACAAAGCAACCGTTTTTGGAAATAACATCAAGCAAATTGCAGGCAATAATTTCGGGAGTTTTGAAACGATTTGTAGTGCAGTAGCTCCAAGAGTTGTAAGCCGTTGAGGTTTCGCCCTGCCATATGTACGGACTTACATTTTCAAGCTGACCTCGCTCACGGTCAAAGATTGCACAGTTATACATAATGGAGTCTGATTTATAGTAAACGCAAACCTCCTTGCCCCATTCAAGTGAACGGTTGTAATAGTATGCAAGGAATTTTTTCATATACGGTCTGAATGCCTTGTATGACACCCACCAGTCAAAGAAAAGAGATGACGGCTGATATTTGTCAATAAGCTCACAGGAGGACACAAGCCAGTCCTTTAACCACTTTTCAGTAGGCTCAATTCCATGCTCCTGCTTTAAGAGAGTTTTAAGATTATTCCTCTTATGCACATTGGCACATTCGCCGTAAAGCTCACGGTACTTTTCATCTTGAGTTTCATTCTTAAATCCGATTGTTTTACCGCCGTTTAAAAACCAAAAATGCTCTGATCTGTGAGAGGAGGTTGAAAAAACAACACCATTATTTTCACAAGCAGTTTTATATTCGGCTAAAAAATCCCTTTTAACAGGGAGCTTTGCCGTTGTCCATTCCGACAGCTCGCTGTCATACAGCTTTATGCCGTCGTGGTGCTCCGCAACGGGCATAACAAATTTAGCACCGCAGTCCTTAACTGCCATTACTATATCTTCAGCATTAAACCTTTCAGCCTTAAACATAGGTATAAAATCACGGTAATTAAAGTCTTTGCCGTATTTCTTTTTATGATGCCAAAAAACAGGGTTTCCCTTGTAGTACATCATCCTCGGATACCACTCACTGAAATATTCAGGAACGGTAAAAACACCCCAGTGAATAAACACGCCGAATTTTGCCTCTCTGTACCACTGGGGAACATGATATTCTGCAAGGCTTTCCCATTCGGGTTTAAATTTTCCGATTTCATTAACTTCGTCAATTCTTTGCAGGTATTCCTGCATTTGTATATCTGTCATATTTTACTCCCGAAATTATATATTCGCATTTTTTGTTTGATTGCATTATCAATTAATTACTATATGCTGAATATTTACATTTTGATTTTCATCCTTACCGTTTATTGTAATAAGTGTTCCTCCTGTTTCCTCTGCAAAATTCCACGGTACAGGCGACGGACCTGTTTTCAAACCGTAGGTCATTGTTATACCCTTATATGTAATACTTGCATTATTTTCGTGGTCATGACCGCAGAACATATATTTTGTCGAGCCAAGCTCTGCACATTTTTCAAAAAAGCCTGACTTTACAGGTGAACAGCCGGGAAGATAAGCGCACTTACCGAAGCCGTATTCTTCAGGTACTGTATAACTTCCGTCATTCTCATTGTATACAGCATATTTTTCAAGTGCCTCTTTAAATTCAGGCTGGGCAAAATGGGAAAAGGTCATAGACGGTACAATTCTTCCCGCCGATTTTTCAATACCCTTAACATTCCATTCATACCATGCAATCTGTTCATATCCCATATAAACCTCTTTTGTGTCACCGTTATCGTATTTGATATATTCTCCGTTGTCAAAAAGGAAAAGCGAGTAAACAGGTTCATCGTTTTCCGTTATGTTAATAACATAATTACCGCAGCCGTAGAGATTTGACGGACCCTTTTCCATAAGGCAGTATTCTGATTTCATATATTTATCTGCCTGCCAGTTACGGCTTGTTGTGGGAATTTCACTGTCGTGATTGCCGAAAACAGGTGCCCAGGGAATTTTATAGCTGTCCATATGCTTAATAAAATTGTTTATTGAAAATCTGCTTGCAAGGGCAGAAAGGTTATCGCCGGGCAAAACAATTAAATCGGGTTGTGTTCTATCAACAAGTGCGTCCATTTGCTCGTAGCATTTTTTGTTTTCACCCAAATTCGCCCAAAGCTGGGTGTCGGTAAACATAAGAATTTTAAAATCCTCACGGTCTTTTGAAACAGTTTGAATTTTTGAAATATCAAACTCATCTCCTGCACTCCATATCTGCGTGTACTTTTCGCCTGTTAACGGAAAGAACAGCACCCCTGCCACTATCAAAATAATTGCAAGTAAAATGCAAATTATAATTCTTATTGTTTTCAATATCTTCTTTTTCAGTGTCATTTTATTTTCCTCTTTCTTCAAATAAAACCGAAAATTCAAATCGGTTATTTTTATTCAAATTAAATCTTTCGCCCCAGTAGTTGCCCCATAAAATAGATTTTTTGTAATATCCCTTGCTAATCTGTAATTCTGAATTAAAGGGATTTGCGTAAGCGTTTATATTACTGCAATCTGTATTTATCATAATGCTTGTATTATTAATTATATTAACAAGATAAGAGCTTATGCTGAACCTTTTTGTCCTAAAATCGTTGCTTGCCAAGCTGTTAAATCTGCTTGCCTTTTCATAATAAGCAAAGGCAGACATATCATACTCCCAAGTAATATTCTTTATATCGGTATCATCATAATTGTGTGTAGAACCGTTTTTATACGCAGTGCCGAAATCCCTTGCAATATGATTTTCGGGATAATCATTATAAAGAGAGCTTCTTATCCACGATACTGATTTGAAATCAGCGGCAGGCTCAATATCAACACCCAGCTCTCCGATTAGGTATAATGAGGATAAATGATTTTTAGGGCTTATTTTGAATTTCAATGTGTTGTCTACTATATTGACAGTAAGCGTAAAAGCTCTGCCAAATCCGAAATCTGCGCAATATGTATTATCATTGATTTTTGCAAGCTCGCTTCTTTGCACATCAAATTTGTTGAGTCCTGTATACAGGTGCATATTTTTTATTGTTGCAACCGGCTCATCATCAAAGCTTACTGTTATGCGGTTTTGTGCACAATCAAGCTTTATTGCAGAAGGCTCAATTCTAAGAGTATCATATGTTTTGTTAAGTACAACGCTTTCAATAATCACATTATCAAATGCAAATTCGACCCTCATATTGTCGGTGCAGTTTATAGGCAAAACAGAAACTGCACCTGTACAGTGAGGAGCAATGCTCTCTTTTATTTTTCCTTGGTATAAAGCACTTGAATTTTCATCTTTAACCGTTATAAAGACCTCATTAAGATTTGTGTGGTCAAAGCGGTTTTGAATGGTAAATCTTATTTCATCACCGTAAATTGATGTGTCATTAATTTTAATCGGTGAAAAGGCTTTTTTAGTTAGAAATGCCTCTGGCTTCAGCCTTTTGAATGCATCAAAAATGCAACCCCATTCGCCGTAACCAGCACACTCGCCTTTAAGATGGTTTTGATGCTTTTCCATATTCTTTTCTGGAAGATAGAAAACATCGTCAATTGCCGCCCATATATCACAGCCAAGTGCACCGGAGGTGTTGAAAATATTATCCCAGCCACGCTTTATGCTTTCGCCCCAAAGAACACGAGAGCTGTTGTCACACGCCAAATCATCAATATTGTAGCAAGAAATATGAGCAAATTCATCGTGCAAAATCGGCATATCCTTTTTCCCGAGATTTGATGTAACCTTTGCATAATGCTTGCTGAAAATATCATAAGGCAGAGGCTTTGATTTCACAGTCTGCGGATAGCTGAAAATAACAGGTCTTGTTAAATCGGTTTGCTTAATGTAGTCATAGCAGTCACGAAAACCCGTTGATTTTTCAAAGTCTGATTCATTAGCAATTGACCATATAATTACACTTGGGTGGTTTCTTGAAAACTCGACCGTTTCTTTAAAGGAATTCAAAAAATCAGCAGGCGGATTATAAATGTCAAAGCCGTTTGCACCCTTAAAGCAGGCAGAGTTTTCCTGCTCAACATACATTCCCAGCTCATCACAGACCTCAAGCATATAATCACTTGCAGGATAATGAGAGGTGCGGATATGATTTATGTTGTGCTCTTTATAGGTTTTAATTTCGTTATAAATATCCTCTTTGGTAACAGACCTGCCGTATAGCCTTGAAACATCGTGACGGCATACACCTCTGAGCTTTATTTCATTGCCGTTAATATAGACCTTGTTTTTATCCGTACCGTTTTTTCCGCCGTATGTAATTTCTCTGAAACCGAATTTTGTTGAATTTTCCTGCAGGACATTATTATTTTCATCACATAAAACGGTTTTTAGGGTATATAGATTCGGATGCTCGGCATCCCATAAATCAGCAAATAAAACCTCCATATCAAAGGAAATATCCTGAGAATTTATATTGATTTTCCTTGATGCTTTAACCTCGTTTTCACGGATTATTTCGGCATTAAGCAAAAGCCCTGCACATTCCTGAGAAAAGGTCATATTTATTTTTGCAGTTGAGGTACTGCCGTTAATAACTGTATCTATATGTGTTTGCATAATTGCCTGCTTCGGCAGACAGAACATAGTAATATCACGAATAATTCCGCCAATATTATGGTGGGCGTAATAGCTTGCCCAAGCTGAATTACTCTGATACTCACCGTAAATATTCCATGGGCATTTTTTACTGCCTTCAATGTCTGTAACACCAACAATAAGTGTTATTTCATTATTTTTTGCAAATTCGGTAATATCAATATCCCAAGGGGTAAAACCTCCGATATGAGAAGCGCAGAATTTGTTATTTATCCAAATTCTCGCATTTGAGTAAACACCCTCAAATTTTAAATAAATATGCTTATCAACATAATCCTTCGGTATTTTAACAGTTCTTTTGTAATAATATTCCGTATTGCTTTCAATGTTAAATCCCTGCATAGCAAGAGATGACGCAACAGTAACCTCCTGCCATTTGCTTTCATCAACTATGCTGAAATCATAATCCTGATTATCCGCAAAGGCATTCGGAATATCTTTTATTTCTTGGGGCAAAAAGCTCCAGCAGCTTTCAGTTCTGTTTGTAAGTAAAATCGAACAAATTTCAACACCGGAAACAATATCGGGAAATTTCAGCAGTAAATACTCATCATTTGTTAATCTTTGCAGCATATAAAACTCCTTATTTTTCATTGTAACCGTCATATCCCCGTGCATAATACTTTTGGTCAAAGGGAATATTTGTTGCTATCCATGTTGTGCGTTCTTCAATGGTTTGGTTTCCATGGCCTTTGCCAAGACCGCCGTGGTCATTTGCAAAAATTACAAGCCATTCTTCGTTTAGATTTTTTTCTCTTTCGCTTATAACATTCAAAATCGAATGTGCATACATATCGCAATTCATTACCGAGCCTGCATACTGGGTGCTTGTGCCGAACCCGTACATATGACCTGCGGTGTCAATATTATGAAAAATACCGCACACAATATCGTCGCCCTGCTCAATTCTCGATATAACATAATCTCTCATTCCCGTGTCATACGGCGCTGATGTTGACGGCTTATCAGGTGAGAGAAAATTATTAAATTCATCGCCGACTTTTTTCATTCTGTCAATATCGCAAAAACGCATATGAAGATTGTTTTGCATTACAAATTTAATCTCTTCCCTCAAATTCACATCAAAATACGGGTCCCAATCAAAAGCAATCGAAGTGTTAAGTCCCTTTTGAGCATATTCAAGCATGAAGGTTTTATACTGAAGGTTCTTTGAATCGTCATTAGTAATTATTCCGTGTTTATTTCCCCAAACACCCGTAAAATGAGAGGTCCAGCAGGCCGAGGTTGAAGTACTCTGCTCAGTATCCGTGCCTGCTTCCCCTCCGCAGTAAGCAAGATATATGCCACCCTCTTTTTGAAGTTCGGCAATACCGCTTACACCTGTTTTTGAATTGCTCGCATTATCGAGAACATAAGGCAAAGCGTCTGCACGCATACCGTCAAAGCCTATAAAAAGCACCTTGCGAATTTTACCGTTTGGTGCAACCGCACTGCCGTTTTCAATTTTACATTTGTCCAAAAAATCATGAACATGGTTATAAGTGCGATATTCGGGTACAGATGAAACAACGGTATTCTTCCAAAAGGAATATCTGCCGATTTCATTTAGATAATTATAATTGCTTTTCTTTTCAATTTCTCCATGTTTGTATCCGGATATCATGGCTTTGATATTACTGCTGATAATTGTAATCAAATTAGATAAACTCATATATGCACCTCATAACACATAGGTTAAAAGTCCATTTTAATTTTATAATATCCTATGGTAAAATAATTAAGAAATACAACCAAATCATTTAGAAAAACTGCTATATAATTCGTTTTTCGCATTCACATATTAATTTAACATTTTCTCTGGATATTCAAACTCCCTTGTGGTATGTTTGATGATATAATCCCCTTAAAGTAGACACTTGAAATAACAAAAAGTTTCAAGACTACTTTAAGGGATTATATCAGTTGTGGTACTACAAGGGAGTTGATTATTAATGACAATATTACAGGAACTATGGTACGGAAATATTAGACCTAATGAAGATAAAGTTATTACTGACGAGGAGAAAGAGTTAGTCAAGTTGTTTGCTTTACCAAATATGACTCGCTGATTGAACCTTAGGCATTTGAGATTAGATTTGAAGTGGTAAGCTAAAACTGGACAGGGATAGCCCAAAAAACTATACAATAACCCTGCTAAAAAAAGTCAAGAGAAAAATCTCG
>JBJEPL010000031.1:0-2253 GCA_051881215.1 Eubacterium sp.
CATCCCTTTGAAACAGGAGTTGTAACAATAATATCCTTTGCATAAGGCTTTAACTGCTCTGCCGCGGCTAAAGCGTTATCCTTATCATCATATATTCCGAACACTGTCGGTCCGCTTCCGCTCATACATACTCCGAGTGCACCATTCTGCCTCATAACGGTTTTTATATCCACCTTACTCGGAACCTGTATAAACTGCTCAAAAACATTCTCCATCTTTGAGCAGATATCCTTTAAATCCCTGCTCTGCATTGCACAAAGCATACCGAATTTATCGGGAGTATGGGTTTTTCCGCACTCGTCGAATTTATTATACGCATATCCCGTATTGACCGAGCAATCGGGCTTTGCAATGAGAATAAAGCATTTTCTCAACGGCTTAACCTTATTCAGCACATCGCCTATTCCCTGCGCAAGAAGGGTTCCTCCTTTAATACAGAAAGGAACATCGGCGCCTATTTTTGCTCCTATAGTGCAAAGCTCGTCAACAGTAAGCTTATCATTATAAAGCTTATTTAATGCAACAAGGACTCCTGCTCCGTCGGCGCTTCCTCCTGCAAGGCCTGCTGCATGCGGTATTCTTTTAATAATATCAATATTAATTCCATTGTTTTTCACCTTTGCATTTTTGAAAAATTCCTGCGCTGCTTTATATGCTATGTTCCCTTCGTCAAGCGGAATATCATCAATATTGCAGGTTATTGTTATGCTTTTTGATTTTGTTTGCGTAACAGTAACGGTATCATAAATTCCGATACTCTGCATTATCATAAACAAATCGTGATAACCGTCTGTTCGTTTATCAATAATATCAAGCATCAAATTAATTTTTGCATATGCTTTTACTTTAATTTCCATTATTTTCTCCAAGCTCTTTAAGAAATTCTCCTATCCTTCGAACAGCTTCCTTAATATTATCAATAGAATAGCAATAAGATACACGGATAAAGCCTTCTGCGCATTCGCCGAAAGCATTGCCCGGTACAACCGCAACTCTTTTACTCATAATCAGCTTTTCACAGAATTCTTCGGAGGTAAGTCCTGTTGATTTAATACAAGGGAATACATAAAACGCTCCCTCGGGGTCAAAGCAGTCAAGACCGATTTCGCGAAATGCATTAACAGTAAAGCGTCTTCTCATATCATAATCGGAAAGCATTTTGGCAATATCGTTATCGCCGTTTCTTAAAGCCTCGATTGCGGCAAACTGCGCCGTTGTCGGTGCAGACATTATAGCATACTGATGAAGCTTCGTCATTTGAGATATTATCTCTGACGGACCGAGAGCATAGCCAAGACGCCAGCCTGTCATTGAGTAGGTTTTTGAAAAGCCGTTAATCACAACCGTTCTTTCCTGCATACCGTTTATTGAGGCAATAGAGGTGTGTCCCTCGCTTGTATATGTCAATTCGCTGTAAATTTCATCAGACAAAACAAGCAAATCGTTTTCAATAATTACCTGAGCTATAGCCTCGAGGTCTTTTCTTCTCATAACCGCGCCTGTCGGGTTATTCGGATAAGGCAAAACCAAGAGTTTTGTATTTTCGGTTATTGCCGCCTTCAAATCATCTGATGTTAATCTGAAATTATTTTCATTTTTTGTTACAAGCGGTACGGGTATTCCGCCGCAGGTTTCAACTATAGGCTTATAGCAAACAAAAGATGGCTCAACTACAAGCACCTCATCACCGGGGCATACCAAAGAACGAATACACATATCTATACCCTCGGAGCCGCCGACTGTTACAATAATTTCTTTATCGGGATTGTATTTAACAAAATATTTTCTCAAATAAAAAGAGGCAATCTCATTTCTCAAGGCAATCAAGCCTGCATTAGCCGTATATCTTGTTGAGCCTTTTTCAAGAGAGACTATTCCCTGCCTGCGTATATGCCATGGAGTTAAAAAATCAGGCTCTCCTACTCCGAGTGAAATTACATTATCCATTTCCTCGGCAATAGAAAAAAATCTTCTTATTCCGCTCGGCTTAATATTAACAAGATTCGGATTTAAATATTTTTCATAATTCATCAGAAGGATATGTTCCCCCTGTCGTCAGCCTCCGCCTGCGTAAACAATACGCCCTGCTCTTTATATTTCTTAAGAATAAAATGTGTTGCTGTTGATAAAACGCCGTCAATGGGAGAAAGCCTGTTTGCAACAAACATTGCAACCTCCTGAAAGGATTTATCGGAAACCATACAGCAAAGGTCGTATCCGCCGCTCATAAGATATATGCTTTCAACCTCATCA
>JBJEPL010000032.1:0-7468 GCA_051881215.1 Eubacterium sp.
CGGTGGCTTTTAGCCCTTGTGCAAACCACCCGTTTGACGGGTGGTTATGATTTATCTGTTTGTTAACGGCAATCAATCTCCGAGGCCTTTTTCATCAAAATTAAGAATTGTTGAAATAATAACCTCATAGCCTGTTTTGATTGCTTCGGGAACAAGCCTGTCATAGCTATCACGGCGGTTATGATAATAATCTGCCGGAGCCGGATCCATAGCGGCAAGACAGGTTGCTGTAATACCTGCCTGCGAAAAAGCAGCGGCGTCAGATGAGCCGAAAAATACATTTGCAAATTTAAGATCGTCATGACCTGCCTCAATAGCAGAATCCATAACAAGCTGGCTGAATTTTGGATCGTGTTTAACAGTTCCTGTCATATCTCTGTTATATACATTAAGATATTCGAGATCGGTAAGCGTATCAACGCAGAGAATTGCTGTTTCAACTCCACTGTTTACATACTCGTCATAATGGTCCTTCGCCCACTGCTTACAGCCTCTGAGTCCTGCTTCCTCGCCGTCTGTAATCATTGCGCAAACCTCTGTATTTTCAAATTCAACGCCTGCCATATCAAGCATACGAAGAGCAGTTACAGCAGCATATGTGCCTGTAAGATTATCGTTTGCACCCGGAGAAATTGTTTTGAAATCTACAAAGAAGAAAAGAGTTACCATAGCAAGCGCAGTTACAAAATGGAAATAATAGCTGTAATCGAGCATAAAGTCGCCGAATGCGCCCATATTTACAAAATTAGCAATAATTGTTACTGCCGAAATAACAAATGAAGCAATTGCGCCGACAATGGTCCACGCCATAAGAATTGTCATAAGAGGAGATTTTTTGCCGTAATATATATGGCGCCACTCATAAGCAGAGTCGATATGACCGCTTATTATTATTCTCTTTTTTACCTCACCCTTTGGCTTTCTTACACCGAGAAGATTATGGCCCTCTATCTTTTTATAGAAAACATCCATAAACTGCTTATACATAAGAAATTCCATAACGGTTATCAGAAGGCTTACAAATACTACGCCGCAAACAATGCACTGCGCAATAAAGAAATTAATAACACTTGTGAACACAAGAATTGCACAAACAACTACTGCAAGAATAACTGCGGCCGATACAAATTTTGTCCACTGAAGAAATGCTTTAGGCGCCATTTTATATGACTCAAATCTTGTTTCGTCACAAAATGTATCCATTTCCTTTTTAATGTGCTTTTCGGCGGCAAGACAGTTTTCATTACCTGACTCACGGGGACCGTACTTTTTGATTACATTTGTAATTTCTTTTACAGTGTAATCAACATTTTCGTCAATGACTGACTGTGGAAAATCTGCGATTTTCATTTTTACTTTTCTCCTTTTGCAATATATTTTTTATTAAGCTTAACCTCAAGGTGGGTATCACCATTGAAAAACTTTTTCCTTATATTAATACGGCTTAACGGATTTTTCGGAAGCGATACCGCATCAACAGCATAATTTATTCCCAAGGATTTATAGAAAGGCTTAAACAAATCAAGTCTTGCTTTAAAGTCGTTCCAATCAGTCTTATCTTCAGGCGACCATGCAACCTCGCTTAATGCCTGCATTCTCGGATAAAGATTTAAATCAAGCTTTTCTCTGCCGTCAATCCACTCTGTCCACACTTCGCCCTCAACGCCGAGAACATTTTTAATATTCTCATCGGTAACTCCGAATTTTTGAGGAGAATAGTTATATGTATTTTTAAGCGGATACTGGGCATATGTCATATCAAAATAGAAGGACTGATGATTTGACATAATCATATTTCCTCCGGTGTTTACATGGCGCTCTGCATTTTTATCCCTTTTAGGAGTCCAATACTGCGCTACAACGGATTTATCAAGATTTCCTGCCGAAAGTATTTCGTTCCAGCCGATAAGGCGCTTGCCCTTGCCTTTTACATATTCGCAAATTCTGTTGTTAAACCAACCCTGAAGCTCATCCTCGTCCTTAAGGTTATTATCTTTAATTACCTTTTGGCAAAGCGGGCACTTTTTCCATTCGTTTCTCGGAGCTTCATCACCGCCGATATGGAAATACGGAGCGTCAAACAGCTCGCATACCTCGTCAATAACATCACATATGAATTTGAATGTAGTTTCTTTACCGAGGCAGGCAGATCTGTTCCAATCTCTTATTCCGCGGCTTTGAGGAACTCTTCCGCCGAAATATCCCGGAACCTCTGTTTTTATCTCGCGGCAGCCAAGCCAAGGATATGCCGCCATAGCAGCCGCAAAATGAGCAGGCATATCAATTTCGGGAACTACCATTATTCCGCGCTGCCTTGCGTATTCAACAATTTCTTTTATATCCTCTTGCGTGTAATATCCCTCGTAATGCTCCTTGATAATGCTGGTGGTACCCCAACCGTCAATTTGGGTTTCCTCTCTTTTGGAGCCGATTTCAGTTAAAAGCGGATATTTTTTTATCTCAATGCGCCAGCCCTGGTCATCTGTCAAATGCCAATGAAAAACATTAAGCTTCATCATAAACATCATATCAAGATAACGCTTTACCTCTTCTTTACCGAAGAAATGTCTGCTTTCGTCAAGATGAAGTCCTCTCCATTTAAAGCGCGGCTTATCTTTAATTGAACAGCACGGTGTTTTACCGTCTGCAAGCTCAAGCTTACTCAATTGACGAAGCGACTGCAAAGCGTAATATGCGCCTGTTTGCGTTGCAGCAGTTATTTTTACACCGTCTGAATTAACATCAAGCGTATATTCCTCTTCTGAAAGAGATGAATTTTTTTCTATTACAATATTTGCGTTTTCATCTCTTTGCGCTTTAAGCAAAGGGAGTTCAAAATCGGATTTAACCTTGACATCTGCGTCAAAGGAATAGCTGCCGCTTTGACTTTTGCAGTCAAAAGGTACAGGAATAAGTGGAAGCATGGCAATCCCCTTTCTAACTATTAGATAATACAGTGCAATAATTGTAACATAATAAAATAAAAAACTCAATATTTAGAATGGCATTTTTATCCTTAAAACAATATTTATTTAAACAAACACAATATTGACAATAAAATTTTCAACTACTATAATTGTATTAATTAAAGATATTTTTGAGGGGATTGTATGTATAAGCATTTTAAGAGATTTTTTGAAATAATTTTATCTCTCCTGGCTTTGATTATTCTTTCTCCGCTTATGGCGGTTACTGCAATAGCTGTTAAAATCGAATCTCCCGGTCCGGTGATTTTCAAGCAGGAGCGTATAGGAATGGGAGCAAAGGTTTTTAAAATATATAAATTCCGCTCTATGTGCGTCGGTGCGGAGCATACGGGAACAGGCGTATACAGCGGTGCAGACGATATGCGTGTTACAAGGGTCGGTAAAATAATAAGAGCGACCAGCATAGACGAGCTACCGCAGCTCGTTAACATACTTAAGGGAGAAATGAGCTTTGTAGGTCCACGCCCTCCCCTTACATATCATCCATGGAGCATTGACGAATACACGGCTGAACAGCTGCATATGTTTGATGTCCGCCCGGGCATTACAGGCTGGGCGCAGGTTAACGGCAGAAAAGAGGTTGAATGGCACGAAAGAATCCGACTCAACTGCTGGTATGTTGATAATATGTCGCTGTTTCTTGATATTAAAATCCTGTTTATGACCGTATTTAAGGTATTAAAAAATGAAGATAATGTAAATGTCGGAGCAACAGTATCAGAAAATATCTCCGAAAAGGAAGAAAGCGTGGTTAAATAATGCCGCTTACACTTATGTATATTACCAACAACCCCGAAATCGCAGAAATTGCGTGCAACAGCGGTGTTGACAGAATATTCATTGATATGGAATATTTGGGAAAAGAAGAGCGTCAGCCTAATATGGATACAGTTAAAAATCATCATACTGTTGAGGATATAAAAAATATCCGTGCTGTAATAGACAAGGCAGAGCTTTTGGTAAGAATAAATCCGATAAACAGCACTTCAAAAGAGGAAATAGAAGCCGTTATCGGCGCAAAAGCCGATATTATAATGCTTCCTATGTGGAAAACCAAAATCGAGGTACAGGAGTTTTTATCGCTCGTAAACGGCAGAGCAAAAACCATGCTGTTACTTGAGACCGATGATGCCGTAAAATGTCTTGATGATGTACTGGCGCTTGACGGCATTGACGAGATACATATCGGACTAAATGATTTATCATTGAGCCAAAAAAAGAAATTCTTGTTTGAGCCTCTTGCTGACGGAACAGTTGACGCAATTGCAAAAAAACTCAAAGATAGTAATATTCCCTTTGGCTTCGGCGGTTTCGGAAGAATAGGAGAGGGAGATTTACCGGCAGAAAAAATCGTTGCCGAGCATTACAGGCTCGGCTCATCTATGGCTATTCTTTCAAGAAGCTTTTGCAATCCGTCTAAAATTACGGATATTTCAGAAATAGAAGTTATATTTAGAGAAGGCATAAAAAAGCTTCGGGAATATGAAAAAGAGCTTGAGAGGGAAGATAACGGCTTCTTTGCCGAAAATCACAAACAGCTTCATCAGATTGTTAAAGAAATTACAGGGGAATGATTATGAAGGCTTTGCTTACGGGAGCTTTTTCCTATACACAGGAGCAGCTTGACAAAATTAAATCAGCCGGATATGAGATTACATATATACAGGACGAACGGATAAGGCTTGATACAGATGTATCTGAATTTGACGCTGTAGTGTGCAACAGTCTGTTCTTATATAACGATATAGAAGCTTTTAAAAATTTAAAATTTGTTCAGGCAACGAGCGCAGGGCTTGACAGACTTCCCGTTGATTATATGGACTCACACGGCATTAAATATTCAAATGCCAAAAACACCTATGCTGTACCTATGGCTGAATGGGCTGTTATGAGTCTGCTTGAAATTTTCAAAAGCTCCCCTGCTCTTTTAAAAAATCAGCAAAACAGAATTTGGGATAAAAAGCGTAATCTTCTTGAGCTGACTGACAAGACGGTAGGAATTATCGGCTTCGGGAATGTTGGAAGAGAGATTGCAAAAAGGCTTAAGCCCTTCGGTGTAAAAATAATCGCCGTCGATAAATTTGAGATTAAAAACGAAAATGTTGATTATTGGCAGTCCAGCGATATGCTTGACGAAACTCTGCCGAAATGCAATGCCGTAATTCTTTGTGTTCCTCTCAATGATGAAACAAAGCATCTTATTTGCGAAAAGCAGCTTAAATTAATGAAAGACGGCTGTGCTCTCATAAATATATCAAGAGGCGCAATTATTGACGAGAAGGCTCTTTGCGACAATATGATAAATAAATTCCGCGGAATAGCTTTAGATGTATTTGAAGAAGAGCCGCTGAATGAAAAAAGCAATTTATGGAACAACGATAAGGTTATCGTAACGCCGCATAATTCCTTTGTAAGCGATATGTGCAGCGGCAGGTTGTTTGACATAATTTTAGATAATCTGAAACTTTACTGCGGAGGTTAATGTGAAAGTATTATTTGTTGCAACGGTGAGAAGCCACATTGGGCAGTTTCATATTCCGTTTATTAAAGAACTGAAAAATCACGGCTTTACGGTTGACGCCGCTTTTAAGGATAATTCAAACGAAAAGCAGGGGCTTGATTTATCTGTAATTGATAATGTTTATGAAATACCCTTTTCAAGAAGTCCCTACAGCGCTGACAATATAAAAGCATATTTTAAATTAAAAAAGATTATAGATAACGGTAATTACGATGCTGTTCATTGCCACACTCCTATGGGCGCTGTTATTGCAAGATTGGCATCAAAAAAAGCAAGAAAAAGCACAACAAAGGTTATATATACCGCCCATGGATTTCATTTTTTCAAGGGTGCTTCTAAAAAGAATTGGCTGTTATATTATCCCGTTGAAAAAATTCTGTCAAAATATACCGACTGCCTTATAACTATCAACAGTGAAGATTTTGAATGCGCAAAAAATTCCGGCTTCAAATGCGGTCAGTTAAATTTAGTTAACGGAGTCGGTGTTGATATTTCAAAATTTCATATTGTTGAAAAAGCAGAAAAAAATCAAATACGCGCTGAATACGGTTATGATGAAAACGATATTCTGATGATTTATCCTGCTGATTTTTCGAGCAGAAAAAATCATAAAATGCTTATAAAGGCTCTTGTATCAGTTGCACAAAAGCATAATAATATTCGTCTGCTTCTTCCGGGTCCTATTGAGGATTCTTATCAAATAAAGGAATATGCCGAAGAACTCGGCGTAAGCAGGTATATTGATTTTTTAGGCTATCGGCGTGACATTGACAAGCTTGTTGGAATGTGCGATATTTCTGTTTCAACGAGCAGACAGGAGGGCCTTCCTGTTAATCTTATTGAAGCCATGGCGCTTGGAAACGCTATTGTTGCAACCGATGTAAGAGGCAACAAGGATTTGGTTAAAGACGGCGAAAACGGTTATTTAGTCGATTTAGACGATTTTGAAGCTATGGCAAAAAAAATAAACTATATAATCGAAAATTTTGATTTGACGGAAAAATTCAGAAAAAGCAATGCAAAAATGATAGAGAATTATTCAGTTGAAAAAATCAATTCGGAAATGTTAAACATTTATAGTTCTTTAGGCTTGAAATAAATACAAACGGTATGAAAAATCCGCAGGATTTTATAAAATCCTGCGGATTTAATTTTTATTTGTTCATTTCGTTATAAGCCATAACAACTGCGTCAAAGCTTATATTACAGCCCATTTCATAAAGCGGAACCTTTGCAAAAATCTGCTCGATAACATCAAAAAGCAAATCCATTCTTCTTGGACTTAGCTTTCTGACTGTCTGCGAAAAGATATTAAACACAGCCTTGCCCGTATCGGCTTTTTTTATCCAATTATCATCGCTTCTTTCAAGAAAGCATATCCCTGCAAGAGGAACTGTTGACGGCGTTGAATAATCGTATTTACCGCTCCACGGCGTTCCGCAGGCATAAACCGTATCTCCAATGAGCCTTATTGCCGGCTTGTCATCGTTTATCATATAAGCCCTGTCGCCGAATTTTTTAAGCCACAATTCGGTATGGGTTGACTTGCCCGTTCCGCTGTCGGCAGAAAAGGCGTATGCCTTGCCGTCAACACATATGCACGAGGAATGAAGAAGTATTCCCTGATAATTTAACAGCTCTGTATAAAAATCGGAGCCGGTGAGCATATATTCCCAATCGTCCTGAATAAGCTCCGGATGCTCCGCCATAGCTTCAAGCACTCTTTGCTCATTCACATCTATAACAATATCTGTTTTCTGATTTTCATTCTGATTATCGGCAAGATATGCAACAGCCTGCTTTTCGGTTCTGCCCTTTGGATTTTTGATATTAACCTTTAGTCCCGCAATATCATATATAGCCATATATTCACCCTATACTTCGTTTATAAGCATAGTATAAACCAATATGCCTAAATCGTCAAGAAAGGATATTTTGCCGATTTTCAATATCTAAGATC
>JBJEPL010000033.1:0-2201 GCA_051881215.1 Eubacterium sp.
TATTTCATTTTTCAAATCATTATCGGTTATCTGCTCACAATAAATTTTGCCGTTATCGCAGTAAACCGTGCCGTCAAAAAAATAAGGCTTTCCGTTAATAAAATGAAATTGCTTTGCTTTTTCATAAGGGATAACGATGATTTTAACATCATCAATATCTGTTCCCGCTTCGCTGAAATTGAGGGATGTTTCTTTCCCATCAACAGAGCATTTAGGCTCTATGCCTTCACATTCTGCAAAATAACATACCGTTTTGCCGTCAACTACCGTTTTAGCAACAGGTTGAGCAAGGATATAGTCAAAATGCACGGAGCCAAGCTTTATATTAAATGGATAGAAGAACATTGTACCTGCTTTAATATCTATACTCGGCAGATTTACTGTTTTATTGTTGATTTTAAATATAACATTTAAATTCTTGAAATCATCATATTTCAAGCCTTTTTCGTATGTAGAAGAAAAGAAATAACCGCTTGCCTGTTCATCTGCTCTGACAGAGCATTTTAAAAAAGAAATGTCATTTGGGTTACTGCTTTTCCACTTTGGAAAATATGCCTGCTTCGTGCATATTTCGTTATCGAATTCATTGATAAACAGGTGCATAAGGCGCAGTCTGTCGCCGTGAGGACGGCAGACGCCGTATCGGCTTATGGGCGCCTGAAAATCATAGTCAATAATAGGATAATTATTTGGGTAGCCTGTCAGCCTGTTTTCCTGCATAAGCCTGTCATTAGGATTTGCACCGCCGCAAAACATATAGTATCCGAGCCAGCTTGCTCCGCTTGCAAATTTTGCAAAGCCGACACCGTATCCGTCCTTTTCGCTGATATAAGGTCTGCGGTGTTGAGTTACCTGATTGCCCGGTCCTGTTTCGCAGAAAGCGTATGGCACATTATCGTACACACCCTTTTGCTCTTCTTTGCTTTTGAATAAATCAGCCCCGATTTCGCCCTCTGTTTTGGCAGGAGTAATCGCAAAGCGGTTATTTGGTTTAAGAGCCGTTTTACCGTAAGTCCACGGAGCATCGGGATAGCCGCCCATAGTCGGAAGAAAATCATTGTCAGGCACACCTGAAGGCCATGCCGTCATTGTAAAAAACGGTGTTTTAAATCCGATTTCTTCTGCAATTTTTCGTAGTGTGCGTATATGCTCGGTCGGACCTGTATATTCATTCTCAAGCTGAATACCTATTACTGTTTTACCGTCAAGATAGGGAAGAACCTCTTTATAAAGTCCCTGCCAAAACTCCTTAACCTCGGCAAGATATTTTGGATTATCGCACCTTTTCCTTGCCATTTTGTTTATGCGTTTAGGAAAACCGCCACGGATAACCTCTCCGTGACACCACGGGCCGATACGCAGAATACAGGGCATAGTTATCTCTTTACAGATTTGTAAAAAGGCGCAAATATCCTTGTTTCCCGAAAAATCAAACTGCCCTTTTATTTCCTCGTGATAATTCCAGAATATATATGTAGATACGGTATTTATACCGCACTCACGCATTTTGAGAAGCGTTTCTCTCCAGCGTTCTTTAGGAAGTCTTGAAAAATGCATTTCACCCGCAACAACTGTATAAGGCTTGCCGTTTTTTGTAAAATACTGCGTGTTTACACCGTAAGGGCTTTCAATATTTGAATAGTTAAAATTTCCTGACTTAACCTCTTTCGGCTTTGCGTTAATAGTAATTTTCATTTATTCTACCGCCTGTATTTTAATGTTAAGTATTAATTCTGTTTCTGCGTAGCTGTTAAGCTCGTCAAGTACAAACTGATTATTATTTTTATTTGCAAAATCAATGATTTCTGCCAAATCGGTTATATCCTCATCAGAAAGCTCATTATTTTTATAATTTTCCACAATTGCTCTTATCTTTAAGGCACGGATATAATCGGAGTGCTTTTTCTCCGACAGGTCGTAAAATATAATCGGGATAATACAGATAACAGATGAAATTATACCCAGCCATGTAACGCTCTTAAATGTTCCGTACATAATGTCGGGATTTTTAAGAGCAGTATCAATGTTATCGCCAAAGCCTACACCGCCGAAGCTCATAAAGAGCGGCATAAGCGCACTTGTGAAAAGTCCGCAGAAGGTCATAACAAAAGCATTGCAGTTTTGCCAAAAGCCTTCAAGACGCTTGCCTGTTTTCCATTGCTGATAGTCAAGCACATCCGGAACCATAATTGTTGCGATAT
>JBJEPL010000034.1:0-7392 GCA_051881215.1 Eubacterium sp.
TTTTTCAAGCAAATATATATGGTGATACATTTTAAAAATAATCTTAATTTTGCTCATTAATACTCGCCCCGATTTCTTTGTAATAATAACTTTGAAGCTGATACATCTTATAGTAATCTCTCTTTAAGGACATAAGCTCCTCATGGGTTCCGCTTTCAACAACTGTTCCGTCTTTAATGAACAAAATTCTGTCACAAAAACGAGTTGATGAAAGGCGGTGAGATATAAAAAATGATATTTTGTTATGAGTCAGTTCATTGTATTTTAAGTAAAGCTCATTTTCAGATATGGGATCAAGTGCCGCAGTAGGCTCGTCAAGGATGAGAACAGGTGCATTCTTATAAATTGCCTTCGCCAGCAAAAGCTTTTGCTTTTCTCCTCCTGAGAAGTCAACTGCCTGCTTATAAACCTCTTTATCCATTAGAGTATTCTCTTTATTCGGAAGTGAATTGATTTTTTCAAGTATTCCTGCCTTTTCGAATGATAAAAATAATTTTTCTTTATCATAATTATCAGTTGCCGAAATATTCTGCGCAATAGTCATCGGCATAAAAAAATGATCCTGAAACACAACAGAAAACAAATCGAAATAACTATCAACCGAAAAATCTTTAATATTTTTACCGTTGACAAAAATATCGCCTGATGTTGGATAATAAAGACCGCAAAGCAATTTTACGGCAGTTGTTTTTCCTGCTCCGTTTTCACCTACAATTGCAATGTTTTCGCCTTTATTAACCTTAAATGACATATTCTTTATCGTCAGCTCGTCAGTGCCTTGATATGAAAATGACACATTATTAAATTCAATTGACTCAATTTTGTTAAAGTCGGCGCTCGGCTTATTTCTGCTAATATCCTCACTTTCAACATATTTTCGGAATGCGTCACAATCATTACACGAGCGTTCAAGTTTTGAGTAATTGGAAACGAAGCTGATAACCCAATTTGAAAAGCCTGTAATAATGCCAAAATAAAATACAAAATCAGAAACTCCAAGCCTATCCTCAGTTACAAGATAGACAAGATAAACCCAAGCTATCAGCTGTCTTACTGTATTGAGCAGAGCTCTTATACCGCTTACCGCTGCATTTTGGTTAGTATACTTTGCAACGGTTTTTTCAATGCCTGATATAATTTTTGCAACACTGGCAATAAAATAATCAGCAAATCCGTAGATTTTAATATCCTTAGATGAATCAGAGCTTTTACTCAAATTATAAAAATAATCAAATTTTGTTGATAGTTTTGATATTGTATTTAAAGCTTCCTTTTCACGCTTATTTAATACTTTAAGAAGAAAAAATTCCGCACAGCAGGTTACAAGGATAAGTAAAATCATTAAAATGTTTATTTTATAAATCAATGCTGCCGATGTAATAACACCGACTATACAAACAAGTATTGAATTGCAATTTTCAATAAAATCGGCACCTGCAGAAAAACGAGCATTATAAAAATCCTCGGCACGCTTTTGAATTTCTCTTCCCTGCAAGCTTTCAATATTGGCATAATCTGTTTTAAGACTTTTTCTGAATGCCATAACCGCATACCGCATACGGATAACTCTTGCACTGCCCCTTAATAATTCCTGCATAAAAGGGTCCATCCAAATCGTAAAGGTCAAAAGCAAACTCAAAAGAGCAACAATAAGCGTCAGCCTTGCTACAGTAACTCCATCTTGAATGCAGTCAATAATAGCTTTTGGTATATATGCTGTAACAATTGGCTGAAAAACCAGAGCGGGCACTCTGACAAAAAAGAACAAAAGGCTTTTTTTGTCCCACTTTATCCAATTTGATATCATATACTTTAAATTATCTTTAAATGAGTACATATCTGCTCCTTTTCAAAATCACTTAAACTGTTTTTATATTATCATAATAACTTTTTAAAGTAAACATTTATGAACAAGTCCGCAAAAAATGTCATTTTTATATATTGCAGAATATTTTTGAAATTAAGAAATAACATATTAATATACCAAACTATTTAAGGAGAATATTGATATGTGCGGAATTATAGGATACACGGGATTTTCCGATGCAAGAGGTGTACTAATCAAAGGATTAAAGGTGCTTGAATACAGAGGATATGACAGCGCAGGAATAGCAGTTAAAGCCGATAACGGCAGTAAAATAATCAAATGCAAAGGAAGAGTTGAACAGCTTGATGAGATAACCAAGGATATATCATCTTATTCTACGGGAATCGGTCACACACGCTGGGCAACGCACGGGGAGGTTTGCAGTAAAAACTCTCATCCTCATAAATTCGGAAGGGTCACGCTTGTTCATAACGGAATTATTGAAAATTATCAATCGCTCATCACTAAATTTTCTCTGCAAAAAGAGCTTATATCCGATACTGACAGCGAAGCGGCGGCAGCGGTAATTGATAAATACTATGATAATGACCCACTTGATGCAATAAAAAATGCCGTAAAGGAATTCAAAGGAACATTTGCATTTGCAATAATGTTTGACGATATACCCGATAGAATTTTCGCTGTAAGAAATGTGAGCCCCATTGTCATATGCAGTAACAATGACGGATCATACATTGCTTCTGACATTATTGCAATCGGTAAATACAGCGCTGAATATTTTGTTTTACCCGAAATGTGCATTGCCGTACTTGATAAAAAGAATGTTAAAGTATATGATTTTAAAGGTAACAGCATTACTCCCGAATTAAGAGAGAATAAAAACAGCACTGCCGATTACGGGAAAGGCGGCTATCCGTTTTTTATGGACAAAGAAATTATGGAGCAGCCGCAGGTTATTGAAAAAACTATTCAAAAGAGAATTAAAAATAACCGCATAGACCTTTCATCGGATAATATTGACGATTCAATTTTTGAAAATATAGCAAATATTTTAATCATAGCCTGCGGCACTGCAATGCACGCAGGATTGATAGGAAAAGGACTTATTGAAGCTAAAGTAAGAATTCCCTGTGAGGTCCACTACGCCTCTGAATTTATTTACAGCACTCCTATAATAAATAAAAACAGCTTTGTTATATGTATTTCTCAAAGCGGTGAAACTATTGATACTCTTGAAGCGCTCAAATACGCAAAGAGCAAGGGTGCCAAGAGCCTGTCTATAATAAATGTTGAAGGCTCATCAATAGCAAGGGAAAGCGATTATGTTATCTATACGAATGCCGGCCCTGAAATAGCCGTTGCTTCGACCAAGGCATACACAACCCAGCTTTGCATATTCTTTCTTTTAACAGCAAAGCTGGCTCAAATTAATAAGACTATGAACGAAACGGAAATTACTGAATTTATCAGCTCAATTAAATCATTACCCGACGCAGTAAAGTATGTTCTTGATAAAAAGGATAAAATTCATTCTCTTTCAAAATCCATTCTTTCGGCAGAGCATGTATTTATGATTGGAAGAGGTCAGGACTACTACTCTTTAATGGAAGCGTCGCTTAAGCTAAAAGAGATTTCCTATATTCACTGTGAGGCCTTTGCCTCGGGTGAATTAAAGCACGGAACAATTGCTCTAATAACCGATTCAACACCTGTTGTTGCTTTAATGACGCAGGATAAGCTCAAGCTAAAGCAAATTTCAAATATTAATGAAGTCAAATCACGCGGAGCAAAAGTTATTACCCTTATAAAGAAATCACTGAATGACAAAGGCATAGAGTGTTCCTTTGAGCTTCCCGATTTATGCGATGAATTTATGGTTGTACCGTCAGTGGTTTCAATGCAGCTTTTGGCATACTATGTTTCTTCAGACAAAGGTATTGATGTTGATAAGCCCCGCAATCTTGCAAAGGTTGTAACAGTCGAATAATCAAATTAAACCCACAGGCTTTTGAATTTGCTAAATGCCTGTGGGTTATATTACTGCTTTAAAAGCATTTCTCTTTGCTTATAGTCAGGAAGATATTTTTCAATCAGCGCATAGAATTCTCTGCCGTGATTATGATGCTTTATATGAGCAAGCTCGTGAACAACAACATAATCAACCGCCTCCATCGGATATGACATAAGAATATACGAAAAGCACAAAGAATTTTTTGCACTGCATGAACCGAAACGCTTTTTGGCAGAGGTAATTTTTACTCCAGACGGATATAAACCCATAATTTCAGAATAGTATTTTACTCTTTCAGGTATAATTTCCTTTGCCTTTTTAATCAGTTCATTTTGTTGCTCCGGTGAAAAAGTATTTCTCTCAAGATATTTTTTCTTTCGCTCAAGAGCCTTATCAATCCAATGTGAATTTTCATTGACAAAATTGTTTATCTGCACTTGTGATGTTAAATAAGGTGCTCTGACAACAATATTTAAATCATCATCAATTGAGAGGGATATGGTTTTTCTGTCGGATTTTATTATTATGGTTTTCATTGCTTTTTAGGCTCTTTCATTGTCAAGCCTATGCGCTTTTTATCAATATCAACAGAAAGCACCCAAACGGTTACTATATCCCCAACCTTTAAAACATCGCCGGGATGCTTTATGAATTTATTTGTAATCTGGGATATATGAACCAATCCGTCCTGATGAACTCCGATATCTACAAACGCACCGAAATCAATAACATTACGAACCGTTCCTTTTAATTCCATACCGACAGTTAAATCCTCTATTCCCATAACATCGGTTCTCAAAAGCGGCGCCGGAAGCTCGTCACGAGGATCTCTTCCGGGCTTTGAAATCTCGTTTGCAATATCAATTAATGTAGGCTCGCCTATTCCTAACTGCTGTGCAACTGCGCAGGTGCCGACGGTTTCAAGATAATTTTTTACAGATGAAACATTGCCTTTTCTCACATCTTCATCGGTAACACCGCAAGCTTTAAGAAGCGCTGAAGCCGCCTCATAGCTTTCGGGGTGAACAGCAGTATTATCAAGGACATTACTGCTCTCTGCAACTCTCAAAAAGCCTGCGCACTGCTCAAATGCCTTCGGGCCGAGTTTTGGCACATTCATTATCTGGCTTCTTGAAGTAAATTCACCGTTATCCTGCCTGTATTTAACAATATTGCTTGCAACAGCGGAGGATACACCCGCAACGCGGTTTAAAAGCTGAGCTGACGCTGTATTTAAATCAACACCTACAGAGTTAACGCAATCTTCAACAACACCGTCAAGTGCAGATTCAAGCTGATTCTGCGGCATATCGTGCTGATACTGACCTACGCCGATTGCTTTAGGATCAATTTTAACAAGCTCTGCCAAAGGATCCTGAAGCCTTCTTGCAATTGAGACGGCACTTCTCAATGAAACGTCATACTCGGGAAACTCCTGAGCCGCGAGCTTAGAAGCTGAATAAACAGAGGCTCCTGCTTCGCTGACAACCATATAGCTTACAGGGCGGTCAAGCTCTTTAATAACCTCTGCGGCAAAAACCTCTGTTTCATGCGAAGCAGTACCGTTTCCTATTGCAAACATTTCAACATCGTATTTTTTAACAAAATCCTTTATTATTCTTTTTGCTTCATCAATTTTATTATGCGGCGCAACAGGATATATAACGCCTGTATCAAGAACCTTTCCCGTTGCGTCAACAACTGCAACCTTACACCCTGTTCTGTAACCGGGGTCAAGGCCGATAGTAACCCTGCCCTTAACAGGAGGCTGCATAAGAAGTTGCCTTGTATTTTTGGCAAAAACTTTTATTGCGCTTTCGTTTGCGGCATCGGTCAATGAATTTCGTATTTCTCTTTCTATTGAAGGAAAAATAAGCCTTGTATATGAATCTTCAATTGCATCTCTTACCTCATCGGTTGTAGGAGAATTCCCCTTAATATGAAGATTCGTTAATATAGTTAATCCGATTATTTTATCAAAATCAACAGAAACCTTTAAGAACCCTTCCTTTTCACCGCGGTTAAAGGCAAGAACTCTGTGAGAAGCTACGGATTTAACAGGCTCCGTGTATTCCTTATACATTTCATAAACGCCTAAATCGTCTTTAATACCCGAAACAACAATATTTCCGTTATTCTTGCAGGAATATCTTATCATCTTTCTGCCGCTTGGATCATCGGATACCATTTCGGCAATAATATCCTTTGCTCCGTTTACAGCCTCCTCAACGGTTTTAACCTCATCATTAAGATAATCGCATGCAAGCTCTCTTGCAGACAAAGATGACGGATCCTGCGCATATATTGCGTCGGCAAGATCCTGCAAGCCCTTTGCCTTTGCAACAGACGCCCTCGTTTTTCTTTTTGGGCGGTAAGGCCTGTAAATATCTTCAAGCTCCGTAAGAGTTGAAGCATTTTCAATAGATGACATAATTTCATCAGTCATCATCTCTTGCTCTTCGATAGATGAAATAATTTTCTGCTTTTGCTCCTCCATATTGCGAAGATAAGTAAGCCTGTCGCTCAATAAACGCAAAAGCTGATCGTCAAGCGAGCCTGTTGCTTCCTTTCTGTATCTTGCAATAAACGGAATTGTATTGCCGTCGTCAATAAGCTTTACGGTATTTTCAACCTGCCAAGGCTTTAATGAAAATTCCTGCGTTAGTTTTAAATTAATATCCATGTAATCTGCCTTTCAATTTTATAGAAAATATTCTAACACATTTTATTGTAATATTGCAAATTTTTTGTTATTATAATGAAAAAATACGGAGGTTAGATATATGGACTTTTTGGAACTTGCAAAAGAACGCTTTTCATGCAGAAAATTTAAAGATATACCTGTTGAGCAGGAAAAAATTGATAAAATACTTCAGGCAGCGCTTGTTGCGCCAACCGCTGTCAACAAACAGCCGCAGAAAATACTTGTCCTTACTGATAAAGAAAAGCTCAAAGCTCTAAAAGAGTGCACAAGATATGATTTTGACGCTCCGCTATGCTTTATCATATGCTTTGACAGAGAAAAAGCCTGGACAAGAAAATATGACGAAAAAAACGCAGGAGAGGTTGACGCAAGCATCGTTACAACTCATATGATGATGGAGGCTCAACAATTAGGCCTTGGGACAACATGGGTTATGTCGTTTAAGCCTCAACCTGTAAGAGAAATTTACAGCATCCCCGATAATCTTGAAATACTTGCACTTTTGCCGACAGGTTATCCGGCTGACGACGCACCTGTTAATCCGCTTCACAATACATTTGTTTCAATTGATGAAATGGTAAGCTATAACGAATTATAAAAAAATGATGCAGAGAAATTCTGCATCATTTTTTAGTTGTTACCGATTTTGCTTTAGACCAGCCGGAATAAATTTTTTCTCCGTTTACGGTTTTGTATGTTCTTATGCGAACATAGTATTTTTTATTGCCCGTAAGCTTTGATATCGTTTTTGAGGTGGTACTGTTCTTTGTCACGGTTACTGTTTTACTGGTTTGTGAAGTAAATTTACTGCTTGTGCTGTACTGTATCTGATATCCCGTTGTCTGCGTT
>JBJEPL010000035.1:0-2190 GCA_051881215.1 Eubacterium sp.
ATTTAAAAATCAGATTTTTTATACTGTATCCGAGCCTTCTCTGATAGCAGAAAATCAGCGATACAACAACACCTACTGCAAGCACGATATAATATAGCATACTAATTCCCCTCTTCTTTGGCTAAACGCCTGAATTTCTTCTGTTTTATTAAGTATATCACAATTAGGGGTATGTCTGCAAGTAGCCAAGCGGCAGGACCTGCATAACATATTGCATTAAAGCCTATAAGCGGTGTAAAAATAAGTGCGACGGCTATTCTTCCGAGAAATTCTCCTGCACCTGCAATCATATTTGCATATGTAAAGCCGAGTCCCTGCAAAGTATTTCTCATAACAAACAAAACCGCAACAAGGCTGTAGCATTGCGCAATTGCCGTTAAATAATGCTTTGCGGCAATCATTATACTTTCATTATATTCTGACATAAATAAAGTGACAACCGACGGTCCCGCAGTAACAAGAATTATACTGCATATAACGGAAACGCCTATATCAAGAATAAATATTCTTTTAACATTTTTGATTATTCTGTCATAGTTACCTGCCCCGTAATTTTGAGAAACAAAGGTCATATTGCCTACACCCAAGCCGGACATAGGAATATTGAGCACCTGCTCGACTCTTCCTGCGGCGGTAAAGCCTGCAATAACATTTGAACCGAAGCCGTTTACAGCTGTCTGCAAAACCATTGAGCCGATTGCTGTTATGGTAAACTGGAGTGAAAGCGGTATTCCGAGCTTTAGCTGCTGCCACGACACTTTTAAATCAATCTTAAAAAGCGATTTTGTTATATTAAACTCTTTATTGAATTTTAAAATGTACGCCCCTGCAAGTACGGCGGCAGTCGTCTGCGAAATTGCCGTTGCCCAGGCAGCACCGACAACTCCCCATTTGAAATAGCCAACAAACAGAAAATCAAGAAATAAATTAACGCAAACGCTTACTATTAGAAAATAAAGAGGCTTTTTGCTCTCACCGACTGCTCTTGCGAGTGCGTTGAAATTATTAAGAGCCATCTGAATCGGGACTGCATAATAAAGCACATTTATGTATGACGATGAAAGGTCGATTATATTTTCGGGAGTATTAATAAGCTTCAGCAAAGGCGTAGAGAGCAAATGAGAAACAACAGCAATAATAATTCCGATTAAAAAAGAAAGGGAGATACTGTTTTCGGCGTATTTATTCATTTTTGCCGAATCGCGAGCTCCGAAGCTTTGCGCAACGGGAATTGTAAAGCCGGAGGTTAAGCCTAAAGCAGTGCCTATAATAAAGCTGTTAATAGAACCGACATTACCGACTGCGGCGAGCGCATCTGTTCCTACATATCTGCCTACTATAATATTATCAACCAAGCCGTAGCAATATTGAAGCAACGAACTGCCCATAATCGGCAGAGCAAACAAAACAATACTTCGTACCGGTCTGCCTGTTAAAAGATTATTTTTCATTTTAGTACCTCATAAAATGAAATTAATACAGTAAGATTACTTAATTGCAGATATTATATCACTATAAAATCAATTGTAAAGATATTTAATGCTTTTAAATAAAGAAAGCTTTTTAAATTCTTCATTCAAACTCCATGGTATAGAATTTTGCCTTGAAAGTCACGCTGCCGTCAATTTTGGAATATTCGCCGTAGTGGTGGAATTTTAGTCCGCATTTTTCCATTACTCTGCCCGAAGCAGGATTATCAATTGCATGGTCTGCACAAATCTTATTCACACCAAGCTCGGTATGAGCAAAGCTGATTATTGCTTTCATAGCTTCGGTTGTATACCCTTTATTCCAGCAGTCATATCTTATGTTATAGCCTATTCCCCAGTAACCCTTCATATTTACATCTTCGCCGATTGCACCATTGCCGATAAGCTCGCCGGTTTTCTTCAACACAAAACCCCATTTGTATTCACTATGTTCCTCCTGAAAAGATTCCAGCCATTGCCTTGCAATATTGATGTCATCATATCCTGTATAAGACATAAATTTAGTAACACGCTCATCGCCCGTCCATTTCACAACAGCCGGAGCATCGTCAACTGTAAGCGGTCTTAAAATTAATCTTTCTGTTTCCAAAACAGGTTCTTTAGGTTTATTCATTGTTATCATCTCCAAACAAATATTTTTTAATTATTTCTTACTCTAATTCTATTTGCAAGTGTAGTTTTTCCGCATCTCGGAGCGCCG
>JBJEPL010000036.1:0-7301 GCA_051881215.1 Eubacterium sp.
CATTTTCTTTTTTCAAATCATTAAAGCGGGTATCAAACAGCTCGCTTGCTGTTTTATTGGTTTCAAGCAGATTTTTTATGTATTCGTCTACCTGTTTTGTGTCATATCCGCGAAGAACCTTATCAAACCCGAAATCTCTTGCGGCAGCGCCGAGGATTTGGTTTCTGTCAAAATCGTTGCTCATTAAATGTCTCCTAAACTAAAACTGAAAAAATTATTTATCTGCATCAACAAAATCAATGCGGTCTCCGACGGCTATTGAGATGCTGTCAGCAACACCGGAGTTAAGCTCAAGCACCATATAGCCGTTTTCAACCTTTTTTCTTACCGTATTCGGTTTTATATCTCTGTCAATAAACAAAACCGTTCCGTCCTTTGACATAGTTACCGTGTCAATGTTAAATCTCATTGAAAAGGTATGTATCTCATTGCAGGGGGTAAGCAGTAAGCCGTGGTCAATAGGGATACTTTTTCTGAACATAAGCCCCATAAACCGCTTAAAAAAGCTGCTTGCGTCCTCAACATAAGGGCAAATGGTTTCGCCGTTTTTCATTGCTTTTAAGATTCTCATTAAAATACACCGCCCAAAGTATCCATTACTGAGAAAACAACAGGCCCTAAAATTACAATCATAATTGCAGGAAGAATGAAAATAACAGTAGGAAGTGTCATTTTAGTAGGAACCTTTGCCGCAACCTCTTTTATCTCCTCGCTCTTATCAACTCGAAGCTGATCGGATTGAGCGGCGAGTACATTTGTTATCGGAATACCAAGCTGATTTGCCTGAATTACTGCCGAAACAAAGGTTTTCAGCTCCTTAACATCAGATGTATCCGATAAAGCCTTAAGAGCGTCATTTCTGTTTTTACCAAGCTGAATTTGCTTGAATACAGTCATAAGCTCGTCAATGAGAGGACCCTCCATACGCTCGGAAATTTTTACAAGCGACGCATCAAAGCTTAATCCTGCCTCCATACAAACGCTCATCAAATCTATCGTTTCAGCAAGCTGCGAACGGATTGCCTCCTGATGTCTTTTTACTCGGCTGTTAAGATACAGGTCGGGACCTAAAGCGGCAATAACTATACCGACAACAATTACAAATAAGGCATAATTTGTGTATGCCAAAAGCACAAGACCGATACCGATTGATAAAACGGAAACGACAGCCATAAAGGCAGTTTTAAAAAATCGGTAGTTTCCGGCGCTGATATGCAGACCTGCTTTTCTGAGCTTAAGTGAAAGCTGTTCAAGCTGTTTTTTCTGCTTTGCACTTTTTGTCTGTTTTTTACCCGAGCCGTCGGAATTGCTTATCTTATCAATAAAGGGCTTGATAACACGCTCATAAAATGAGGTGTCAACATTTTTGTAATCAGCCTTTACAACTTCTTTTCCTATGGATTTTTTACGGCGGAGGTTATTATCCTCCTCCATGCCTTTTTTACTTAAAAGCAGAACAACAATCGCAAGAGCAAACAGGGCATAGGAAACAACTAAAAATTCAAGCATTTAATTTCACCTCTACATTTTGACGGAAGTAATTTTTTTAATTGCAACAAATGCAAGAAGCTCAAGCCCTGCTGCAACCGCAAGCAGTATGTTGCCTCTGGGTTCAGCATAAAGCACCTCAACATAGTCGTAGCTTACAAGAGAGAATAGAAGCAGTAAAATAACAGGCATTGCTCCTACAATCATACCGGACATTTTACCCGACGCAGTCGAAGATTTAAGCTCTTTTTTAAGCTTCATTCTGTCTTTGATGGTTTTTGAAATATTTTCAAGTATTTGAGATAAATTACCGCCTGTCTGCCTTTGAACAAGTACGGCTGAAATCATAAGCGCTAAATGCTTGCTTTTTATTCTTTTTCCGAGATTGTCGAGCGCCTCATCCATAGAATAACCCATATTTATTTCTCTTAAGACCAAATCAAATTCAGAGGAAATAGGGTCGTCCATATCCTTTGCAATGGTTTCCATTGCCTGAAGAAAGCTCAAACCTGAACGAAGGCAGCTGCAGCAAATCATAAGAGCGTCGCTCAATTGCTCGTCAAATTTTTTAACCCTGCTTTTCTGCTTTGCCTTGATATAGACTATGGGAAGCAAAAGGCCGGCAACTACAAGAACTATTGAAACAACAGCATTCCCTAAAAAGAGAGCAACAAGGCACGCAGGAACGAATATTATTACAACCCAAATGGTAATAAACTCCTCGGGGCGCATTTTAATATCTGCGCTCTGCAGCTCCTTGTAAATTGAAGTGCCGAACTTTTCAAAGAAATTATTTTTATTCTTATTCTTTCTATCGCTTTTGCTTTTATGCTTGACAAGGGAAATGTTAGTGTCCTCTCCCTCTTTTCTGTTAAGCTCCTGCAATCTGTTTTCGGCAGCAATTTTATCAGCCATAACTGCCGAAGCAATAATGTAAACAAGAGCAAATGTCAGCAGTGCAAACGAAAAAGTGATAAGAATAATATTAAGAATGGAACCAGTCATTATTAATTGCAACTCCGTTCTCTCTGATTTTTTCTAAACATCTTGGGATAATTCCCGTCGGCTTAAATTCACCCTTGAATTTTCCGTTGGTGTCAATGTCACCTTCTGTTTCATATGTGAATATTTCCTGCATACGAATAACATCGCCCTCCATTCCAACAATTTCGGAAATGGATGTTATTTTTCTTGAGCCGTCACGCAGACGCGCCTGCTGAACAATAAGGTTAATTGCAGAGGCAACCTGGTCGCGAATAGCCTTTGACGGAAGCTCGGAGCCTGACATCATAACCATTGTTTCAATACGGGATATTGAATCCCTCGGTGAGTTGGCGTGGATTGTTGTCAGTGAGCCGTCATGACCTGTATTCATTGCCTGAAGCATATCAAGAGTTTCTTCACTACGAACCTCGCCGACAATTATTCTGTCAGGTCGCATACGAAGGGCGTTTACAACCAAATCTCTGATGCTGATTTGTCCTTTTCCCTCCATATTTGAAGGCCTGCTTTCAAGCGTAATTACATGCTCCTGTTTAAGCTGAACCTCGGCTGAATCCTCGATGGTAATAATTCTTTCATCAGATGGTATGTATGACGAAAGAATATTCAAAAGTGTTGTTTTACCTGAACCTGTACCTCCGGAAACAACTATATTAAGCTTTCCCTTTACTGCCGCTTCAAGAAACTCGAGCATCTTCGACGATGCAGAGCCCCATGAAATAAGATTTTCAGCAGTTATCGGAGTTTTACCGAATTTTCGTATAGTAAGCACAGGGCCGACAAGAGACACGGGCGGTATAATAACATTTACACGGGAGCCGTCGGGAAGTCTTGCGTCAACCATCGGGCTTGCTTCATCAACATGCCTTCCGACCTTTGTAACAATACGGTCTATAATCTGCATAAGATGAGTCGTATCCTTGAACTGAATATCAGTGAGGGAGAGCTTACCTCTGCTTTCAACATATACCTGATGCGGTCCGTTAACCATAATTTCGGAATAAGCGTCGCTGTTAACAAGCGACTGAATGGGACCGTATCCCATAATATCATCAAAGAGATCCTCGGCAACAATACCTCTTTCAATTCTCGGTATGCCGTACTCCGGCTTCTCAACAAATTCGTTGATTATCTTTCGCATGCCCTCATCGGTTACTTGAGTGTTTTCGCCGAGCTGCTGTTCGATAATCGCATTATGTATTCTTGTTTTTGTTTCGGCAAAGGGATCCTCAACAAGGAATTTTGATTCCTTTGGTTTAAATCTGTCCCTCTCCTGCGGAGACTTGTTTTTATTTTCCTCGTTCTCCTGTACGCCGTATCTGTCTAATAATCCCATTAACTATTCTTCTTTCTTGAATTACGATTGCCTTTAGTCTTTTTAACGTCGCCCTCTCTTTCATCAATAAGCATCTTGACAAAAGTGTTTATATCCTTTGAAATAGGTGAACGAGGCTTAAAGGTGACGGCAGGCTGACCGTTATTAAGAGAAGTGTTAACTGTCTTGAAATCACTTGAAATTACTGCATAAGCAGAAATTCCGAGAAGATTTTCAAAGTCCTCTATTTTAACCGTATTTTTCTTGACATTTTTATTGATAATCATTTTGGTCTTATCTTTTTGATTAAGCTGTGTCAAAACATTCATACAAACCTTTGCTCTTTTGAGCGAAAGAATGTTAACATCATTAACCATAAATATCACATCAGAGGCTTCAATAGCCGTGATTATAGGGTCAAGAAGGGCACAGCCGCAGTCAATAATGATATATTCAAAATAGCCTCTTGCAACATCAACTATTGATTTAACGCTTTTTGATGTTACATATTCCGAAAGCTCCGGAGAGTTAGGGGAGGCGAGAAGCGAAAGACCCGAGGTGTGCGAGGTGCAGCAGGTAGTAAGATTGTCAACGGAAATACCGTTTGAATCTCTTGATAAATCAACAATTGTTTCATTAGGAGAAAGGTCAAGCGCCATATCGGCGTCACCGAACTGCAAATCCAAGTCAATTAAAAGGGTTTTCTTACCCTTTGAAGCCAAAGCAACAGCGGTGTTAGTACAAATAGTTGTTTTTCCTACGCCGCCTTTTCCGCTGAAGAAAGCGTAAACGCGTGAGCGAACCTTTCTTTCGGAAGGGGCTGTGGTATTAAACCTGCGTTCCTTTCCCACAATTTTTTCGACATTATCGCAGAGTTCCTCGCCGCCGATTCCGATATCCATAACCTGACGGACACCTGCCTGCGCCGCCATATTAACAAGGTCAACAGAAATTTTATCGGTGAGAATTACTGCTGCAGCGCCCATTGAATTAAGGTTCATATCCTCGATAAAATCAAGAAAGCCGTTATCAATATCTCCGCTGTCAATAAGGAATGCAACCAAATCCGGAACAAAGCCCTGTATTCTTATCTTTGCACCCGGCTCAAAATCGGCGTATCCGATGATTGATATATTATCATTAACAATTTTGTTTTTTAAAGCAACTCTGTACTCTGTATTTTCAGCACATATTACAATATTTATTTTTTCCATGGACATTTTCTCCTACATTAGCTGCGAGGGTTAAGAATCAATTTAAAATCGTAGTCGTTTTCAATTTCATAAAGCTGAAGCGCCTGCTTTTCGGTAACCTCAACAGTAAGGGTGCTGTATTCGGTAATCGGAGTTCCGCTGCTGTTTGCGCTTGTATTGTTTGTGTTGTTTGAAACACGGATAATTTTTAAATCCTCGTAAGCTACCTTTGTTTCGCTTTCTCCGTCCTCGTTCTTTTCATAAACGATTACATTTACCGTATCGCCCTCGCTGATATAGCCGTCAACGCTCTTAACCGATGCGGCATTGAAGGAATAAGCAACCATTCCTTTATTCAACTTAAAGGAGAGCGCTATATCGTCGCCGTCAACATCTTCATATCTGTTGCTGCTGATTTGCTCGCCTGCATAAATCGGGTCAACCGTTATCTTGTCCACAAGCTCGTTATAGTCAGTAACATAATTCGGAGCCGCATCGTCTGCAATGATTGTTTTCTTTGTGAAATATCCGGCGTCCTCTTCAAACATCTCCTGTGTTATCTTTGTATTGTCGGCTATGTCCTGAAGAGCAACTACAACCTCAACGGTGTCGGCGTCCTTGATAGTAGACTTATCATCAATGTATTTAGCAAACATATAAGTGGAAAAGCCGGCGATAAGCGCAAATATAACGGCAATTAAATAAACTTTTTTCATAACTGAAATTTACCTTTCTTGAAAATCCTCAAACACTTTATAAAATAAAAAGTTTCAGGATTTAAATATTTAAAATAATAAAAACAAATCAATTTGAGCTGTCATCAGCAAATTGATTTTCTACCTTAAAGGTTGAGGTGGAGGTCAGCGTCTTTGTCATATTATCGCAGGTTACACCCAAAACAGGCGTAAGCACCCTGTAGTCGCAGGTAACCGTTACCGTAACATCTCCGTTGCTTCTTTTTTTCACATCAAAACCGTGCATCGCGACCGAATCGCTGCTGTCATATGTATATTCAGCGGTGATTTTGACATTTTTTACGGAATTCGGAACGGTATTTTTAACGCTGGAAATAATGTTTAATTCCTGCTGTGTGGCGCTATCCTCGTTATCGGAAAAAGTCAGAACCTTGTCCGACGGCAGATTGTTTTCACTGTCATAAAAACAGTCTGTATATTCCACGCAGGCAATACGGGCGGCATTTCGGGCTGAATTTTCAACAGAAATATAGTTGTAGAAAAGCCATCCGAAATCGAGTATTCCCATCAACAAAAGCAGAAATATAGGCAAAACGAGCGCAAACTCAATAACTGCCTGACCATCCTCGTTTTTTGACTTTTTATTTTTTTTCATAATGATTATATCACCTGACTTTACCGAAAAGCTAACAGAAAAACGGGGCGGGATATAAATCCCACCCCGATCTCACTGCGTATGTATTAAATTGAACAGTCTTATTATGCGCTGGTAGTTGCTTCATCAAGAGCATCGTTAGCGTCACTGAAGAGACCGGAAATTTTCGGTCCGATAAGAACGATAACAGCGATAGCTGCTACTGCAATAAGGCCAAGAATGAGTGCATACTCAACCATACCCTGTCCATTCTCGTCTTTAATAAAGCTCATGCGTTTTTCCTCCTCTAAAAATTTTTTATTACTCGTATGTTGCCTTTCAAGGATCAACCTATTAAGTCAAAGATTGAGAAGCACATAGAAATTACTGTTCCTATGGAAAGAAACGGACCCATTGGGATCTGCGTTTTCATTCCGCCTTTTTTCTTGATTTTCATATATATGTAGAAAATCAAAACAAACACAGCCATAAATACCATTGACTGAATATAGCCGAAAGCATACAGCGTCAATCCGATTGCTCCGCTATACTTAATATCGCCCGCACCCATGGGAATTTTTAATATGCTTGGGATTGTGCAAACAATCATTCCGCAGAAAAATCCGAATATCATTGTAAGAAAAATTTTTGAATCCTTTGTTGTAACGCAATAATAAACTGCATATACAATTTGAATAATCACAATTGCAAGAAGCAAAGGGTTTGGAATTTTTCTTACCAACGCATCAACACATGAAATGCTGAATATCGGGATAAGCAAAAGCAAATTTCTGACGGCAAGCTCAATAGTCTCTGCTGTAAGCATTACTGCCACCGATGAAACAACACCGATTATAATTGCGCCTGCCTTAAATACTGCCTTGTCAAGAGGGACCGCTTTAACAGGATCATCAGTTCTTGAAAGCGTTAGCCTTTTGCTGAGTGGAATTGTTATTGTTCCTAATAAAATTCCG
>JBJEPL010000037.1:0-2172 GCA_051881215.1 Eubacterium sp.
TGAAAGAGGATAAAAGAATTTATCGGGACAGGACATCTGAAGATGAGTAACAATACTGTTTTCGGTTCCAATAATAAATTCCTTTGCGTCACTTTCTTTAGCATAATTCATAATACCCGTTGTTGAGCCGACATAATCAGCAAGTGCAACAACATCGGGCGTACATTCTGGATGAACAAGAAACAGCGCGTTGGGATGCTGTTCTTTTGCTTTTTCAACATCCTTTACCGACATTCTGGCATGAGTAGGACAACCGCCGCTCAAAAGCTTAAAATTCTTTTCAGGCAATTGTTTTGCAATCCAGTCGCCGAGATTACAGTCGGGAATAAAAAGAATATTATTGTTATCAATTTTTTTGCATATTTTTAAAGCCGATGATGAGGTTACGCAAACATCGCATATTGTTTTAAGCTCGCTTGTTGTATTAATATAAGCAACAACGGTATAATCCGGATACTGCTCCTTAACAATTGAAATAACATCCTTATCCATCATTTCAGCCATAGGGCATCCTGCTGACGGATTTGCAAGGTAAACCGTTTTATCAGGTGAAAGAATTTTAACGGTTTCAGCCATAAAACGCACTCCGCACATTATGACTGTTTTATTATTTACCTTTGACGCCTCAACAGAAAGAGCAAAGGAATCGCCTGTAAAATCAGCAACCTCTAATATTTCGGGTGACTGATAACAGTGTGCAAGAATACAAATATCCTTTTCTTTCTTTAATCTGATAATTTCTTCCTGAATATCTTTAATCATTAGTGTTCTCCGCAATGCTCACAGCTAACTTGCTTAAACTGCTCTGCATCGTATTCAATACCTTTTTTATCGTAATAATCTTTTACTGCCGCTTTAACAGCCTCTTCAGCGAGAACAGAGCAGTGAATTTTAACCGGCGGCAAACCGTCAAGCGCTTCTATAACAGCCTTATTTGTTAACTCAAGAGCCTTATCAATAGGCTGACCCTTAATCATCTCTGTTGCCATAGAGCTTGATGCAATGGCTGATGCACAGCCGAAGGTGTTAAACTTAACATCTTCAATGATACCGTTATCATCAACCTTAATGTATATTTTCATTATATCGCCGCATTTTGCGTTACCGACTTCACCGACACCGTCTGCATCATCTATTTTACCTACATTTCGCGGATTTGTAAAGTGGTCCATTACTTTTTCCGAATAAAGAGCCATTATTTATTTTCCTCCTTTTTGATTTTCTCCCAAACCGGAGAAATTGAACGGAGATATGAAACAACCTCCGGAACTGATTTAATTATATGCTCCATTTCCTCCATAGTATTATATTCGCTGATGGAGAGACGAAGCGAGCCATGAGCAATTTCAACAGGAACACCGATTGAAAGAAGAACATGCGACGGGTCAAGACTACCGCTTGTGCAAGCCGAGCCGCTTGAGGCGCATATTCCTTTCATATCAAGTAAAAGCAAGAGGCTTTCGCCCTCAATTCCCTCAAAGCACATATTGAGCGTTCCCGGCAGATGATGCTCCAAATCGCCGTTAATTCTGCTACGCTCAATGCCTTTAAGGCCATCAATAAGCCTGTCACGCATTGCGCAAACATATTCGGCATTTTTTTCAAGATTGTCAACTGCATCTTTAATTGCAGCAGCCATACCTACGATAGCAGGCATATTCTCCGTGCCGGCTCTTTTGCCTCTTTCCTGGGCACCGCCCTCAATAACATTTTTGAGTATAAGACCTTTTCTTGCATAAAGAACGCCTACACCTTTAGGTCCGTGGAATTTATGAGCTGATATCGACAGCATATCAACATTCATATCAACAACATTAACCGGAATATGACCTACCGCCTGAACTGCGTCGGTATGGAAAACAACGCCCTTTTCACGGCATATTTTACCAATCTGCGCAATAGGCTGAATTGTTCCTATTTCGTTATTTGCTGTCATTATTGTAACAAGACAGGTTTCGTCTGTTATTGCCTTTTCAACATCTTCAGGCTTAACAATACCGTTTGAATATACATCAAGAAGAGTAATCTCAAAGCCCTCATTTTTAAGAGCGTCAAGCGTATGAAGAACGGCATGATGCTCAAATTTTGATGAAATAATATGCTTTTTTCCTTTTCTTGCACCGATATAAGCCGCACTTCTGATTGCCTGATTATCCGCCTCGCTTCCAGATC
>JBJEPL010000038.1:0-7271 GCA_051881215.1 Eubacterium sp.
AACGCAGACAACGGGATATCAGATACAGTACAGCACAAGCAGTAAATTTACTTCATCAACAAGTAAAACAGTAACCGTGACAAAGAACAGTACCACCTCAAAAACAATATCAAAGCTTACGGGCAATAAAAAATACTATGTTCGCATAAGAACATACAAGACCGTAAACGGAGAAAAAATTTATTCAAGCTGGTCTAAAGCAAAATCGGTAACAACTAAAAAATGATAACCTTGTTGTTAAAAAATAATTACGGGCATACAAAAGTATGCCCGTTTTATATGGTTGATAATTTGTATTGCTGGTGCTATAATTAAAATGATAAAAAGATATTACGGTGATATATATTGAAAGAGGAAAGCATAAAAAATAATGATAATCTGATTATCGGGCGCAATGCCGTGCTTGAGCTTCTTAAAAGCGGAAGAGAAGTTGAGAATGTTCTGATTGCCAAGGGCGAAAGAGAAGGCTCGATAAGCAGAATTATTGCTTTATGTAAGGAAAAAAGAATAGTAATCAAAAATGTCGACAGAAAAAAGCTCGATTTTATGTGCGGCAACGCAAATCACCAGGGCGTTGTTGCCAATGTTCCGGCACACAGCTATTCAACAATTGATGAAATTCTTGAATACGCAGACGAAAAGGGTGAAAAACCGTTTTTAATTATTTGTGATGAAATAGAGGACAGCCACAATCTCGGCGCGATTATAAGAACCGCAGAGGCTTGCGGGGCACACGGAATAATAATTCCTAAAAGGAGAAATGTGGGGCTTAATTTTATCGTTGCAAAAACCTCCTGCGGAGCACTCGAATATATGAGAGTTGCAAGAGTAAACAACATAGCTTCAACCATTGAAGAGCTTAAAAAGAAAAATATTTGGGTGTATTGCGCCGATATGGACGGTCAGCCGTGGTGTAAAACAGATTTTTCCGGCGGTTGTGCGCTTGTTATAGGAAGTGAGGGCAACGGCGTCGGCAGACTTGTTAAGGAAAAGTGTGATGTAACTGTAAGCCTGCCAATGAGAGGGAAGGTTAATTCCCTTAATGCGTCTGTTGCGGCAGGAATAATAATGTATGAGATTGCAAGGCAGAGGCTTGAATTATGAGTGAGAATTTATCAATCGATGAAATAATCAAACAGGCAGAAGAAATAAGGAAAAAGACTGTCAGCAAGGCTCGTTCGGCTATTGAGGAAATAAACTCCTCCGCGCAGGAAATAACAGAGAGAACAATTGAAATTCCCAAGGCAGAGCCAAGGGAAATAGTTATTCCGAAAAAAACAGAGGTTAATGAGGATACCGAAAAAACATTTGTAATTAATAAGGCGGATTTATCCTCTGCAAAAAAAGAGGAAAACTCAAAGACAAAAATTATAGAAAAACAGCCGAATACCGATGATAAAACGGGAGTTATCAACAGCGTTAAGGATATCGGAAAATCAAAAAAGAGCTTTTTTAATAAGAATTCCGATGAGCCTCAGTATTCAAAAAGACCTCCCGAAATTATCGAAAAGCCTGCAACAATCAAAAGCAAGTCAAGGTTTGATAAAACCTCGGATTTAGAGGAGATACCGACTATTGTTGCGGTTGACGAGCTTGAAAAAACAAGAATTTCTTTAGCCTCGGGCAACGCCGCTTCAAGAGTTCCCGAGAGTGAGCCTGAACAGGAAGAGGGCTATCAGATAGTTCTTGACGGCTTTGAGGATTCAACCGAAAAAGTATCAACAATTGACGAAGAAATTGCCGAGAAGCAGCTTCGTGAAAGGCGAAAGGATAAAATAAATAAATTCCGCCTTTTCAGTCCCGATGAGGTTGAAAAGAATACCGAGGATAAAAAGCCTAAAAAGTTTTCAGGCAGTGAATTTGAAAGCAACGACGATAAAACAGCCTTTCTCGAAAAGCTGTTTGCATCAAAATCCGCCGTTAATTTAGGTGCATCTGTAACTCTCGTTTTGGTAATCCTGCTCGGACTGCTTACATTTTTTAAGGACAGCGCATATATGCCGTCGTTTTTGCTCGATTATTCGGTATATTTCATAACAATGCTTGTCCTTTATATCGCAGTAATCGTAGTAAACTGCAAAATCATTTTTCACGGCTTCAATTTTAAAAACGGAATTAATTATGACTTTCCGGTGGCGGTTATGAGCGTCATAGTTCTTGTTCATACCGTTTTGCTTATTGTTAACAGCGATTTGCTTGTTGATAACGGCTTTGCCTATCCTTTTGCGGCTTCATTTGCTCTTCTTATGAGTCTGGTGGGCAAGCGTGCAATGCTGACAAGAATTATTAAAAATTTCGAGTTTTTGACAAGTCAGGATGAAAAGCATACCGTTGAAACAATCGCCAATCAGGTTGACGCAACCATAATAAGCAGAGGACTGCTTACAGGCGACGCAAATTTAAAAACAAGCATAAAAACAGATTTTACAACAAAGTTTTTCGATATAAGCTGCAGCGACGAACCGGCTGACGCAATAGCAAAAACAACAGGAGTTGTTATGCTGCTGATTAACGCAGTGCTCTTTGTTGCTTTTTCCGTAATAACAAAAAATTGGCATATTGCTCTTAATATTGCCGTATGCGGTATCTGTGTTTCCTGCCCGTGTATTTCACTTTATATAACAAACAGCGCTCTTTCGGGAGTGTCAAGGCATCTTGAAAAAAGCAACGCAATGATTAACGGCTTTGAGGGCGCAAGAATAATTGATAATACCAACGCTATCGTAATTGAGGCGCAGGATTTATTCGGTCCTAACAGCTGTGAAATTCACGGAATAAAAACCTTCAACGGCGCAAAGGCTGATGATGTAATTCTTAAAACAGCGGCGGTTATGATTCAAACAAAAAGTCCGCTTGCCTCTGTTTTTGATGATGTAATAATCGGAAAGCAGACCATACTGCCCGAGGTTGACGGCGTTGTTTATGAGGACAGGCTCGGAACCTCGGCATGGATTTACCGCAAAAAAATTCTCGTCGGTACAAGAGAGCTTTTAATTCACCACGGCGTAAATGTTCCTAAAGAGGAGTTTGAAAAAAAGTATACGCGCAAGGGAAGAAAAATTCTTTATCTTGCCGTAACAGGTAAGGTTATGGCAATGTTTGTCGTGTCATATAATGCAGACTCCAATTTGAAAAAGGCGTTGAGAAGGCTTGAAAAAAGCGGAATGACCGTTTTGGTAAGAAGCTGTGACCCTTACATAAACGATGAGAGCATTGCAGAGCTTTTCTCGCTTCCCGACGGCTTTGTAAGGGTTATGAATTCATCAAACGGAAGAGCTTTTGATAAGTATTCGCAGATATGCGTTGAAAAATCACCTGCTTATGTAGTTCACGACGGCTCTGCGCTCGGCTTTGTTTCGGCTATGAACGGCGTTGAAAATATTGAGGAAACGAGAAGAATTTTAAGTGTATTGATATCTTTTGGTTGTGCTATTGGCTTTGGCGTTGTTACCCTGCTCGGAATTGTTAAAGGCTATAACCAGCTTAACCCTGTTAATGTTGTAGCGTTTCAGGCAATGTGGGGTATATTTATGGTAATAGTGTCAAAACTAAAACGACTGGAAATATAATTAATTTACAGGAGGAAAAATTATGAAAGACTTAAAGGGAACAAAAACACAGGCAAATCTTATGGCTGCGTTTTCGGGCGAAAGTGAGGCAAGAAATAAGTATACTTATTATGCAAGCAAAGCCAAAAAAGACGGCTTTGTTCAGATTGCCCAGCTTTTCCAGGAAACTGCAGACAATGAAAAGGAGCATGCAAAGATTTGGTTCAAGCTTCTTCATGACGGCGAAATCGCAGATACTGCAACTAATCTTAAGGATGCTGCAGCAGGAGAAAACTATGAGTGGACCGAAATGTATGCAACCTTTGCAAAGGAAGCAAGAGAAGAGGGCTTTGACGATATTGCTTACCTCTTTGAAAAGGTCGGCGAAATTGAAAAAGAGCACGAGGCACGCTATCTGAAGCTCCTTGAGAATGTTGAAAACGGTCTTGTATTCAGCAAGGACGAGGATAAAATCTGGATTTGCTCAAACTGCGGTCATATTGTTATCGGCAAAGAGGCTCCTGAAATGTGCCCTGTTTGTAAGCATCCAAAGGCTTATTTCAAAATTAAAGAAGAGAATTATTAATATAAACAATAATTCGGACAACCGGAAGGCATTTTGCTTTCCGGCTGTTTTTTTTGATAATACTGCTGTGTTGATAAAAATATGATATAATTATAAAAAATTACCCAACCTTTTAAAAGCCGATGTGTCTATATAGGTGAAAGCAGCTTTCGGGGAGAAAACAGATGAAAAAATCAGAAGCAGAAAAAATAACAACTCAATATCTTAAGCCGATTTACAGCTTTGCCTTAAAACGATGTAAAAGCCTGCAGGACGCCGAAGATTTATCGCAGGAGATTGCTGTTAAAGTGTTTCGTACATTGCTTGTGCGCGATGACATTGAAGATGTGAGCAGGTTTATTTGGACAATTGCTCATAACGCCTTGAGTAATTATTACCGTGACAGCAGTCGCAATTTTATCGGTGCTTCAATTGACGAAATCGCCGACACTCTTTGCGATGATACGGATATTTCCTCTGATTTGGTGATGAGGGAAACGGCCGGTAAGCTTCAAGGCGAAATCGCATATCTCTCAAAGCTTCAGCGCCGTATCGTCATAGCTTATTATTACGAAAATAGAAAGCAGAGCGAAATTGCCGAGGAGCTGAAAATTTCTGTCGGAACAGTCAAATGGCATCTGTTTGAAGCAAAAAAAGATTTAAAGAGAGGTATTCAACTTATGAGAACATCAGGTGAATTAAAATTTAATCCTGTAAGATTTGCTTACTGCGGTACAAACGGCTCGGTAGGAACTAAAGGAAGCAACAGCAATTTTTTCAGAAGTGCCTTATCGCAGAATATTGAGTATTCTGTTTGGAAAAAGGCTAAAACCGTAAATGAAATTGCCGATGATTTAGGCGTGTCTCCAGTCTATGTTGAAAGCGAGGCGGAGTATCTTGAAGAATACGGCTTTCTTAAAAAGCGCGGCAACAGGTATCTTTGTAATATTTTACTCGACGAGCCTACAACACAGCTTAATCGGCTTCATGATGAAATGTATGAAAAAGCGGCAAAAATTTTTGCCAACGAATTATACGACGAGCTTATGAACTCGGATATCTTGGATAATCCCTGTATAACGGGAGGCTTTGACAATGTATCCTTTACAGGGGACAGCAAAAGGGATAAAAGCTTTTTTATGTGGGCGCTGATTCCGTATATTGCATCATACAGCGGCGAAGCTTTTTTGGACACATCGGTATCCTTTGATGAGGCGGCAACGATAAGAGCAGACGGAGGGCATAATATATGCTATGCCTCTGTTATGAATAACAATGTTACCCCGCCGAAATATTTTGAGAGTATGAAGCATTGGTGCGGTCCGTGCCGTAACGAATGCGGAGGAGTTGTTTTGTGGCTGATTGATTGCGAGTGGTCACAAAAGCAGGTTGACGAAGCCTCACGCTCCAAAGACATAAGTCTGCTTGTGCGTTATATGAATGACGAAATTCTCACCGAAGAGGAGTACGCATATTTAACAGAACGCGGATATATCAAATCAATCGGATCTCCCGACGGATTGTTTAAATCAGCACTGAAATGCGTTTGTATTACAGGCAAAGAAACTAAAAGCAAGCTCATTGCCATCGGTGATAAAATCAAGGAAAAGCATATTAATGAGCTTAACGCTCTGCAAAAGCCTTATGCAGATGCTGTACTTAAGGAAACGCCCGAGCATCTTCTGACAATGCAGAAATACGGGCTTCAGTTTACTTTTTACGGCGACGGCAGGTTTATTATTTATTGCCTTAAGGAGCTTGTTAATAACGGAAAGCTGAAGGAACCCGAAAACGAGCTGAAAAAAGCATTGACCACTCTTATAATTAAAGAATAACGAAAACCGCTGCAGATATTTTTTCTGCGGCGGTTTTTAATATTTCTCTAACATTTTTTAATCATTTCAAAAACAAATTTAAAATACAATACCGGCATCAAATACAAAGCTGTCAATTACAGCTAAAGAAAAAATACAAAATGAAAGGACCAAAAAAATGAAAATTGAAAATCCAGAGGTAACATTGGCAGACGAAGCAAGAAGCGGAGTTAAGGAAGAAATACGCAGCGGCTTTTTAGATTGGCTGCATACCTTTTCAGTAACGGGAGATGACGGAGAAGCTTATATTTTAGGCGGCTCTATTCTCTCAATGGCAAGAGAACAGCTTGATGTTGTTTCCATAACATATATGAAAGGCTCGGGGAATATACGCCAATTAAAATCATCTGTATATAAAATCGCAGATTTTCCCGGAGAGCAATTACACAAACTTATTCGTAATCCGTCGGGAACCTTAAACATTGAGCAGGAAACGGATATGGTTACGGTCACCTGCGGTGCGCAATACAAGGTAATTTGTCATAAAGATAATTCATGGGAGCTTTTTATTGATACCGGTGACGGAGAATATAAGGCTCATTTAATTCAAAAAACCTACGGTGGACCGCTATGGTACGGCAGGGAAACGCCTTCAGCTTTAACCCAGCACTCCATCACATACGGATATAACTGGTGCGGTGAAGCCGAAGGGGATATTGAAATAAAGGGCAAGAAAATTCATGTAACAGGTAAAGGACTTCGTGAAAGATATGTTGCGGTTGATTCCTCTGCCGCAGAGCTTGGCGGCTGGGAGGATTGGGGATTCTTCGGCTTTGACCAATTGCATTGCTCGTTGTATGATATGCGGCTTGGAATGAAGGATTTTGCCTTTTACGACTTGGAGGATAAAAAATATTATCCCGAAGGAAAGCTTACCATTGAACACGAAGATTGGGCTTTCCTGCGAGCATTGGACGGATTTATTCCAACTACTTATAAAGTAAAAATAGAGGTAGAGGACGGCGTGCTTGAAATTGAGGCGCACGCAGTCAATGCTTCAACCTGGGGAGTAACATACAAGGTGCCGGACAATCCGGTTGCAACATTAAAATTCGGAGAAATTAACGGCCGCTTTGTTTATAAAGACGGCAGAGTGAAGAAGCTTACAGGAGGTATGGGTGATATGTCCATACGCCAATGGCATCAGTATCCGAATATGCTTCCCCGTGAGCTCTATTGCGACGATGAACTGACGGGCGAGAAATTTGATACACTTTAAATATAATTAACTCGTTTTATGAGACTTGAAGCTTTTCTCAAAACAAATCAGAAAGTTTTTCATTT
>JBJEPL010000039.1:0-7244 GCA_051881215.1 Eubacterium sp.
GTAAAATTATTGTTTTAATTAGATTCTATCATAAAATAGTATAAGTAACAACAAAAACTATAGAGCATTAGATCATCTTCAATTTGATATGACCTTTTAAATTCGTCCAACCTTTTGCAAAAAATCCAACAATTTCAACCTGTACAGCACATTTGAGGAGCATTTTTGCTTTTATAACTGAAATCCATCAGTCAATCCACCGAGCATGTTATCATCCTTTTTTACATAGTACAACTCAGTTATCTCTGATAAGGTTATTTATATCAGTAATTTGACTTGAACGGTTTAATTTCAAATATTTACTATTAAATGTATTTATGATATTATAGTAAAGTAAACCGTAAAATTTGCATATGAATTTAAATCAGTTATTTGATAGCGCAGGAGAAAATCTTATGACTTTAAAGGCATTCTTCAATTCTCATAAAGAGGTTGCAGTTGCTTTTTCAGGCGGTGTTGATTCAGCAGCTTTGCTATGTGAGGCATTAAAATATGCCGACAGGGTAGGGGCTTATTATGTTAAAAGTGCATTTCAGCCTGAATTTGAACTCAATAACGCTCTTAAGCTTTGCAAAAGATTAAATACAGAGCTTAATGTAATTGAGCTTGATGTTTTTGAATGTGACGAAATAATCTCTACTCCGAAAAACAGATGCTATTACTGTAAAAATAAAATTTTTTCCGCATTAAAAAAAAGAGCAAAAAGCGATGGCTTTGATATTGTGGTCGACGGAACAAATGCCTCCGATGATGCGTCTGACAGACCGGGTATGAAAGCGCTTTCAGAGCTCAATGTTCTTTCTCCTTTAAGGCTTTGCTCAATTGATAAAAAAGCTGTCCGCAGGATCGCAAAAGAGAACTCCTTGTTTGTATATGATTTGCCCTCTTATTCCTGCCTTGCAACGCGTATACCGACTCAAACGCCAATCACTGAAGAATTGCTTGATATAATAGAAACGGCTGAAAATAAGCTGTTTGATTTTGGATTTTCGGGCTTTAGGGTGCGATGGCTTAACGGCGATGCAAAAATTGAACTTTTACAGGGAGATTTTCAAAGATTTTTTGAAAACAGAAATGAAATATATAATGCGTTAAAGCCGTATTTTAATAATGTTTTACTTGATTTGAAGGCAAGGTACAGCGAATGAATAAGGACGAATTAAAAGAAATTCTGAATATGGTTGCAGACGGAGAATTAACCGCCGATGACGCTCTGCTGAAAATTAAAACAAAGCCTTATGAGGATTTGGGATTTGCGCGCGTTGATACTCACCGCGGTATAAGGCAGGGAGCAGGTGAGGTTATATACGGAGCAGGCAAAACAAAGGAGCAGATTTTAAGTATTGCAAAATCACTTATTAATAACGGAAGCTCCTCTGTCCTTGTTACAAGAATGAGCCCCGACGCCGCTGAATATATTTCAGAGCATATTTCATTAAAATATGACGAGGTATCAAAAATCGGAGTTATCGGTTCACCTGCCACTCAAAATAAAATCGGTAAAATAGTTGTTGCAACAGGAGGTACGAGCGATATCCCTGTTGCCGAGGAGGCTGCATTAACCGCTGAATTTTACGGTAATAATATTGTAAGAATGTACGATGTAGGCGTATCGGGAATACATAGAATTATGAACAATCTTGACGATTTGGCAAGCGCAAGGGCTATTATTGCCGTTGCAGGTATGGAGGGCGCTCTTCCAAGCGTAATAGGCGGTATTGCCGACTGCCCTGTAATCGCTGTTCCTACAAGCGTAGGCTACGGTGCGAGCTTCGGAGGGTTGTCCGCGCTTCTTTCAATGCTCAATTCCTGCGCAAGCGCAGTGAGCGTAGTTAATATTGACAATGGCTTCGGTGCAGGCTATATTGCAAATATGATAAATAAAATGTAAGAGGTTTTTATGAAACTGCTTTATTTTGAATGTAATATGGGAGCGGCAGGAGATATGATAATTTCCGCGCTCTCACAGCTTTTTGACAATAAAGAGAATTTACTTAATGAGATTAACGCTATCGGTCTGCCGGGAATAACAGTAGATTTTGAAAATAAGCAATCACTCGGCATTAACGGAATTCATACTAAAATTCTGTATAACGGAAAAGAAGAAAATGAATTCTCCCAAAATAATCAACATAATTATAATATTGGTATAGATTACATATGTAGTATTATTGATAATCTCAATGTCAGTGCAAAGGTTAAAGATGACGCAAAAAGCATATATCGTCTTATTGCCGATGCAGAGGCAGATGTCCATAAATGTGATGTTTCAGCCGTACATTTTCACGAGCTTGGAATGATGGACGCCGTTGCCGATGTCGTTATATGCTCGTATCTTATTAATAAGATTAATCCCGAAAGAATATGTGCTTCGCCGATTAATACGGGTAGCGGTCAGGTTAAGTGCTGTCACGGAATGATGCCGGTTCCTGCTCCTGCAACGGCAGTTTTGCTTGAGGGAATTCCGTCATATTCAAACGGTATAAAAGGGGAGTTGTGCACCCCTACGGGCGCGGCGGTGCTTACATATTTTGTAAATGAATTTTGCGACAGACCGATATCATCTTATATAAAAACAGGTTACGGTATGGGTACAAAGGAGTTTGATGAAGCTTTAAATTGTATAAGAGTATTTTTTTCGGATTATGATAAAGATGAAAATGTCACTCTTTTGTCCTGCAATATTGACGATATTAGCGCGGAGGATCTTTCGTTTGCCTGCGAGCTTATTTTAAAAAACGGCGCTCTTGATGTATGGCAGACTCCCGTTGCTATGAAAAAATCGAGGCTTGCAGCTGTATTGAATGTTTTGTGCCTTAATAACGATAAAGAAAAATTTATTAATCTGATATTTAAAAACACTTCTACTATAGGAATAAGAGAAAGCGAATATTTAAGGCATACTTTATCACGAAGAGAAGATATAATAAAAACGGATTACGGAGATATACCCGTAAAAATATCAGAGGGCAGGGGAGTATGCAAAATTAAGCCGGAGTTTGAAGCTCTCAAGAAGCTTGCTCTTGAAAACGATATTCCTATTGAGAATTTAAGACAAATTGTTGAAAAAATGATTAATTAAGAATGTTTTGTTAATAAATTTATTGTAAAATATGAAAAAAATCTATGGCATATTATGACAATGTTTACAGTTTGTTCACAAAATACAGGGGTTTATGGAGATTTTTTTGTTGAAATTTAATATTGATAATGTTATACTACTATTAGACTTATAAGGGGGTTAATGCCTTGAGTAAAGAAGATAAAAAAGCAAAAAAACTTGCAAAAAAAGAAGCAAAGTTTGAAAAGAAAGAAGCTAAAGCCGAAAAGGCCAATGCCAAAGCAAAGGTTAAGGCTGATAAGAAGCACGCTAAAGCTTATGCAAGCTTTGTAAAAGAAACAGAAAAGAAAAACAGCAAGCTTCAGGCAAAAGCTGAAAAGAACGGCAAGGAGTTTGTTCCTATTGCTATTCCGGCTATTGAGGATTTTGCAACAAAGCAGGAGCTTAAAGCCGCAAAAGCTACCGATAAAGCATATGCTAAATATGTTAAAAAGGTTGAAAAGAAGAACGCTAAAACAGAAAAGAAATGTGCAAAAAAAGGCAAGCCGTTTGTTCCCATTGCAATTCCTGATAAAGAGGAATTTGCCGACAGCGCAAATAATGAGAACAAAGCAGGTAAGATTATCCTTATGATAATTCTTATCCTCCTTATTTGGTTACTTGTTTACTTTATGATTATGTACATAAATTATGAGTATGTGCCTCATCAAGAGGAAACAACAGCTTCAGAGGAAGCAGGTGCTCCTGCCGAATACGAAACATATTTGAATCCTCACGAGATTACAACAACACCTGATTATGATATTGCTTCTGCAAAGAGATTACTTAAGCAGACTCTTCGCGATAACTGGAGCGATTTAGGCTACAGCAGCGATCCTTCAAGCGGTGCAATTTCATATAACAACAGAATTGAAACTGTTAACGGTGCCGATTGTTATATGTTTACCTGCGGCGGTAAAACATTCGCTGTTGCTGTTAAGCTGTCAGCTGTTTATTATGCTCATAACGGTGAGTATACTCCGCTTTCCTTCAACAATACGGAAATTTTGTTCGGAGAGTAAAATTAATATTTTAAAGACCTTTGCAAAAAGCAAAGGTCTTTTTTTCTGTTTCTTATGAATTCAACGAAGCGTAGGTTGCCCGGTAATGGTTTATTCATTATACTTTTATTTGAAAGGAGACAATGCTATGAATACCAATATAACATCAAATACAATAAAACGCCTTCGTGAGGCAAAAGGTATCACGCAGTCAGAGCTTGCAGATTTAATCGGAGTCAGCAGTAAAGCCGTATCAAAATGGGAGACTGCAAAGGGACTGCCGGATATTTCTTTGATAGAGCCTCTTTCAAAAGTGCTCGGAGTTTCGGTCATGGAGCTGATGTCAGGGGATACAGTTACAAATAATAATATATCGGCAAATATTCTGCGCTCAAAAATTTATGTGTGCCCTGTTTGCTCAAATATTATTTATTCCTGCGGAGATGCGCTTGTAAGCTGTTGCGGACACACGCTTTTTCCGTTGCAGGCAGTGGATGCTGATGAAAGTCATAAAATAACTCTTCAAAGAGTTGAAAATGAGCATTTTATAACAATAGACCATGATATGACAAAAACACATTATATTTCCTTTGTTGCGTATGTATCGTCTGACAGCTTTAGGCTTATTAAATTTTATCCCGAGGGTAACGCACAGACAAGGCTTGAGCTTCGAGGCAGCGGATTTCTCTATCTTTATTGCAATAAGCACGGTCTTATGAAGCAGAAAATATAAAAAAGCAGAGGCATTCAATTTGAATGCCTCTGCTTTTTTATGAAAATTTCCAATTATTGTTTATATCAATTCTTAAGGCTGTGCAAAGGAGCGGGGATTTTACCGCCTCGGTTAATGAAGTGTGCAGGGGATTTAGTGTTGACTCTCATAACAGGTCCACTTCCTAAAAGTCCGCCGAATTCAAGCTCCTCTCCGATGCTTTTTCCTATTGCAGGAATTACTCTTACAGCTGTTGTTTTACCATTTACCATACCGATTGCGGCTTCATCAGCGATAATTCCGCTTATAACCTCGGCAGTTGTGTCACCCGGTATAACTATCATATCAAGACCGACAGAGCATACAGCAGTCATTGCCTCAAGCTTTTCAATTGTGAGAGCACCGCTTCTTGCCGCATCAATCATACCGGCATCTTCGGAAACGGGAATAAATGCGCCCGAAAGACCGCCCACGCTTGACGATGCCATAACGCCGCCTTTTTTTACTGCATCGTTGAGCATTGCAAGGCATGCGGTTGTTCCTGCACCGCCGCATTGCTCAAGACCGATTTCTTCAAGAATGTGTGCAACAGAGTCGCCGACAGCAGGAGTAGGCGCAAGAGAAAGATCAACAATTCCGAAAGGAACGCCTAATCTTTTTGACGCCTCAACACCAACAAGCTGACCCATTCTTGTAATCTTAAACGCAGTCTTTTTAATAAGCTCGGCAATCTCATTGATTGAATAATCAGGATGCTTTGAAACAGCGCTTCTTACAACACCTGGTCCGGAAACGCCTACATTGATTACGCAGTCAGGCTCTGAAACACCGTGAAATGCGCCTGCCATAAACGGGTTATCCTCTGGAGCATTGCAAAATACAACCAGCTTACCTGCTCCGATGCAGTCATTAGCTTTTGTAAGCTCTGCTGCTTCTTTAACCTTTTGGCCCATAATTTTGACTGCATCCATATTTATTCCGGCTTTAGTTGAACCGATGTTAACAGATGAGCAGATATGTTCGGTGCTTGCAAGGGCCTCGGGAATAGAGTTAATAAGCTCAAGATCTCCGGCAGCAAAGCCCTTTTGAACAAGTGCGCTGTAGCCGCCTATAAAATTAACGCCTATCTGCCTTGCCGCCTTTTCAAGTGCAAGAGCATATTTAACAGGATCACCGCCGCTTATTCCTGCCATTATTGCGATAGGAGTAACGCTTACTCTTTTATTAATAATAGGTATGCCGTATTCTTTTTCAATCTCTTCGCCGGTTGAAACGAGCTTTTCTGCGTTTTTGCAGATTTTATCATAGATTTTACCGCAGGCTTTATCTATATCTGTATCGGCACAATCAAGAAGAGATATACCCATTGTTGTAGTTCGGATATCAAGACATTCGTCTTGTATCATTCTTATTGTTTCAAGAATGTCATTAGTGTTAATCAAGGATTTTTCCTCCTATATTCTGTGCATAGAGTTAAAAATATCTTCGTGCATTGCATGAATTGACAATGAATTTTCTTCACCGTATTTAGCAAGCTTATCTGAAAATTCGGCAAATCCAACCGTGCTTTCGGATATATCTGCCATCATTATCATACAAAACATATCCTCCATTATAGTCTGTGAAACCTCTGTAATGTTAATATTGCTTTGTGCACAAATGCCGGATACCTTTGCAAGGATACCTACTGTATCCTTTCCGACTACAGTAATAACTGCTCTCATATGCTTACCTCCATAACTTTGTTTTACAAATTATAACAGAGTAATTAACTTTTTTCAATAAAGCATTAAAATATATTTAAATTTTTTTAATTTTATGTTAGAATGTCTGTAAGTTTTTATATACTTTATGAAAAAAGAAGGAAAAATTGTGAAATATACTAATATAGTTGATATGCACACCCACAGCGACCATAGCTTTGACGGCAACGATTCTTGTATTGAGCTTTGTGAAAATGCGATTTCAAACGGTGCTATGGCAATTGCAATTACAGACCACTGCGATATTGACGGTGCAGATATGGATGTAAGAGCACTTTGTTCAAACCAGTTTGTCGAGACGGCAAAGGTAAAAAGCATTTTCAGAGGGGATCTTCTTGTTATTCAGGGACTTGAGATAGGTCAGGGTATTTACAGAAAAAATGAGACAGAGCAGATTTTTAAAGATTATCCCTATGATTTTATTTTGGGTTCGCTTCATAATCTTGAAAATATGGAGGATTTTTATTTTCTTGATTATAAGCAATATGATGTATATGAATTACTCCAAAGATATTTTGAGGGGCTTTTGGAGCTTTCGCAGTGGGGAGCGTTTGATTCTCTTGCCCATCTTACTTATCCGTTGAGATATATTATAGCAAGGGAAAAGATTGATGTTGATATGACGCGCTTTTCTGAAATTATTGACGCAATTTTTGAAGCGCTTATAA
>JBJEPL010000040.1:0-7224 GCA_051881215.1 Eubacterium sp.
AGGAAGCTGATCTGTAAGCGGACAAACCTTGTTAAGAGAAGCGTTTATTTTAATTTTACCGTTTTCATCAAAGAAATAATCAACCTGCGCCCTTGCAAGAACAAAAATACCTCTTGTAATGAAATTATAAACCGTACTGATATATTTTTCAATACCTGTACTCTTAACTTTACATGAAACAAGATTTGCTTTTGCTGTTTCAAGACCGATAATTTTCCAGAATATCACCATATACTGGTCATTATCAAGCCTTCCTCTGTATATGTGAGGAACAAAGCCGTATTCTTTATCAAAAGGAGTTGTATTAAAATATTCAACGCCTTTTTTCTTATAGCTGAAAAGTCCTTTTTTCCTGTCAAATAAAGCACTACCGCCGTTAAAATCAACGGTTATTGTATTGCCTGTAACGCTTACCTGTGCAGGCTTTGACATTTTATCAGCCTTTTTGATTTTCGCTTTAGAAATAATTAACTGTTCTCTTGCAATTTCACGGAAGGTTTTTTTGTCAGTATAAATAAAATTAACAAAAACATCCTCTTTATTTGCTTTCAGAAAGGAAGATTTAACAGAAACCTCTCTTTTTTCTTCAGGTAAAAGAACTATGTCAAGTTTTCCTTTTTCTTCGCATTTTCCGTTTACAATTATTTCATAACCGATATCAATATCAGATGTGTCTGCAAAGCTTTGCGTATTCCACAATAAAAAGCTTTCATCTTTAAGATGCTCTGCTCTGACAGGTCTGTAGCATTCCTTCATTTCAAGGGCACCGCTTGACGGTCTGCGGTCAGGATAAAACAGTCCGTCAACGCAGAAGTTACCGTCATGAATAGGCTCATTATGGTCGCCGCCGTAGGTCCATTTATATTTAGCATTTTCATCATAAACGCTGTGGTCAGCCCATTCCCATATACAGCCGCCCATAAACTGCTTTGATGAATAGAAAAGCTGCATATATTCTTCAAGTCCGCCCGGACCGTTACCCATTGCATGAGCATATTCACACTGGAAAAACGGCTTTCCTTTATACTTATCCCCTGCTTTTCCTGCAAGTATTTTTCTCATAAGCGAAGGTGTGCCGTACATTCTTGAAACAACATCATACGCCCAGCGCTTGCTTCTGTTTACGCCCTCATAATGAACAGGGATTTCAGGATTAACCTCTTTAAGAAAATCATAGCATACATCCTGACATTTATATCCGCCGGATTCGTTACCGAGGCTCCACATAGTAATACAAGGATGGTTTTTATCCCTCTCGTACATTCTCTTTACCCTGTCAAGGTAATGAGATGCCCACTTAACATCATTGCTCAATCTGTTAGGATTATATGTGCTATAAGGTACAGCATAAAAGCCGTGTGTTTCAATATCAGCCTCATCAACAACATAAAGACCGTACATATCACACATAATTAAAAATACAGGGTCGGGAGGATAATGGGAGGTACGAACCGAATTACAGTTATACTCCTTCATCAAAACGATATCCTTTTCCAAATCATCAAGTGACATCGCATAGCCTTTTGTCATATGAGTATCGTGGTGATTTACGCCCTTCATCTTAATTGCTTTGCCGTTGAAGAGAAATACCTCACCGTCAATTTTAATATCTTTGAAACCGATATAAGTCCTTATTGCTTCTATAACAGCGCCGTCATTTTTTAAAATTAATGAAAGTTCATATAATTCAGGCGTTTCGGCTGTCCATTCTTTAACAGATAAATTTGAAATTTCTTTTTCCTTTTGAGGTAAAAGCACTGCTTCAAAAAGGTTATCGGCTGATATCTCTATGGTAGAATTTTCTTCAAAATCACCTGAAACGGATATCTTTAAATTATATGTACCGTCGTTATTTTTAGCGGTTCTTAAAAGAAAATCGCTGATATGGCTTTGTGCATATGTGGTAATATAAACATCACGGAAAATTCCGTTTTCGCGAAACATATCCTGACATTCAAGATATGTACCGTTGCTCCACTTGAAAACAACGGCAAGAATTTCGTTTTCGCCGTCAACGGTAAAAGGAGTAATATCAAATTCAGCCGAATTATGAGAGCCTTCGCTGTATCCGACATACTTACCGTTTACCAAAACCTCCAAAGCACCTGCAACACCTAAAAATGTTAATATTCTTTTGCTGTTGCTGTTTTCGATAGTTACCTTCTTGCGGTAAATTCCCACTGCAACATCGTGAGGAATATGAGGCGGCTTTTTAGGAAACGGATATCTTGTGTTAATATAAGCTATTTGATCGTATCCGTTTCTCTGCCATGTTGAAGGCACATCAAGCTCGTCGAACTTAACATTATCGGTATCTAATGTTTCGGGAATATTGCTCAATTTATCATAATAAGCAAAATCCCATTTACCGCTTAACATTAATACCCTGTCAGACATATAGCGTTCATTTTTGTAATTACTCTCATCAAGAAGCTTTTTATCTGAAAAAGGAATAAAATAGCTTCTTGCAGGCAGCTTGTTTTCTTCAAATACCGAAAAATTCGAATGAAGATTTTTATTAATAGTGTATTTCATATGTGCACCTCATTAATCATTTCTTTTTATAGTGAATTTAAAAACAGCGTTATCCTCGTACCAAAGAGGGAAATTGGTACCCCATACATTGTTATATAAAAGGTATGAAATTCCGTCTTTTTGAGGATTTTCAAAAATATTGTCAAACTTGAGGATTTTTCCTCTTCCCATTGAAACAATAGGAGAATCATAGTTTGTGATTTTATAAATACCGTTATCACAATTAATTTGAGTATCGTAAACGGCATTAAGATTTCTTCCGCCCATTGATGCAATTGAAAAAGGATCAATGATATCATCAATCTTTCTGAATTTTATGTTACTGCTTGACGGAAACAGGTGCATATAAATCGCCTCTGTCAAACGGTTGGCATCTTTTTCAAACCATGATAGCTCCATTGTCAAGCCCTGTTCATCAAGGCTGTAAATGAGCTGTATAAGACGCGGTGCGCCTAATTTTTCACAAAGCTCTTTATCACATTTTAAATTGACAAATATTTTAGGTTTATTTTGATTGTCGGCAGACAGTACTGCCTCGTCAACATAATAATGAAAACGCCCTGAAGGATATTTACCTTTTACATATTTAAGCAAAGGCCTTGCAAAATCGCCTACTGCCCAGCCAGCGGTTTGCTTTAAATTTCTTGCGTATTGCTTGAGCCAATACTGATAATCCTTTTCGGTATAGGAACAGTAATCAATAATCGGCTCATTATTACGGCGGATAATTTCATCATCACCGAATGATAAAAAGCCTATTCCGCCGTTTTTGTTAAGCTCAAATTTCCAATCACCGCAAGCAATTTGTTCATACGGTTGCTTACCCTTTGGAAGTATCTGCGGATTTTTCGGAATTAAGCAAGCCAATACTTTTTCAGCCTGACTTTTGTGCTCAGCGTTAAGACTTGAAACTGCCTTGTTTATATAAGCGCGTTGCTCAAGCCAGCTTTTTTCAATATTTTTGTATGAGCCTTTTTCATATCCTCCGCCGATACGGCTGACTGCTGTCAAAAAGTTATGCGGAAAATCGCGGAAAATATGACGAATTTTTACTCTGTCCTCCTGCCTTGCTTTTTGAAAATCCTTTTTTAAATAATTCTCATAATCGGCAAAGTGCATTTTTGAATCCATGCCGCAGGTATGCTCGCTTATGCACAATAATGCGTCGCTGAATCCGTTATATTCATCACTGCCTTTTTCCATTGAGCCGTCATTGAGCCATTCACGCTTTAGTCTCATTAATTCACGAAGTGATGCAGATTTATATGGGTCAGAAGCACTGCCGTGAATCCAGGTGTCCCCTATTTCTTCTTCTAAAACAGGGAGCTTTTGGCGCACCTGCCAGATAACCTCTGCAAAATCGTCCATTGTTCCCGCAGTTACTTCATAATCGGGATACTGCTCTTGTATTTGCTTAAACTTACTTTTAACCTTTTCAGGAGAAGGAGCGCCGTGATTATCTAAAGTATGGTCAAAATAAAGAACTTCCTCCAATAAATCGCTTTGAAAAGCTCCGCCGTAATCTCCGGAATAGATAACAACAACCTCATATTCACCGCTTTTCCACAAGAAGCATTCGGGTACTTCGGGAATTGCAGAAGCACCGTTTACGCCAATATGTAAAAGCTTAATGCCATGCTGTGCAAGTAATTTAACTAAACCCTTGGTATGACCGGGAACATCTGTCATCTTTGCCGATACAGTTTTTCTGTTTCTGATTTTGTCAAGCTCATCAACAATAGAAAGACCGTAATCAAGCGTATCATAATCAAGAAGCTCAGTATGCGTAGTAAAAGGCATTGCATGCGCAACTATATTTCCGTTTTCGATGGCTTTTATCAAGTGTTCTCTTTCTGCCTTATCGGAATTTTCTAACGCTTCTTTTAATATCCACGAGCCTGTTGTCCAGATAAAATACTTTTTATCCTGCGTATTTACCTCTTCGGCAAGATTTATTGCGTCGGGAATAAAGGTATGTATATATTTTTGCCTTATATTTTCGGCATAGTCCGTAAAGCCTAAATCCAAATGCGTTTTTGATACAACAAATATTTTTTTCAAGGCGTTGCTCCTCCATTAAATCATTTAATACATATTGCCTGTTTTAACATCAAATTTAAGAGTATAATCTACACCGTTTTGCGTGTATTCTATCTCCATAATATCATTGTCACTAAACTCGGCTCGATTAATTTTGATATCTTTATCAACATTAAAGGTTTCCTTTAAAACATTAATCTGCTCAATATTATATTCGTCTGTATTATCGGAAATAAAAAGCAGGCTTCCAAACATCGAATTAATTTTTGCAAGAAGCTTTCTCTGCGTAAAATCAGTTTTAATATTGCTGTCGCGCAAAAGAAAAACATCGGGGTCATTCATCCATGCTCTGCCGTCTAAATGGCGCCTGAAAATTGTGTTACATACTGCGTGAGGAGTTGATACCTCTTCTCTTATTGCGTGCTTTTTCGGCTTCCAGAAAAGATCAATATCCGAACCGATACGGCAATAATCCACTTTACCGAATGCAGGCATCAGCGGAACTCCGCAGCCTAAAATCAATTTATCGCCGCAGCATTCACGCAGTAAATCCATGGCATCACACATTATTTCTCCGCGTGTTTTGTTGTGCATAGGCAAAACACAGGCACCGTAAAGAAAATCGAGCTTAACTAAATCATATCCCCATTCATTTAAAACAACATCAAAAACATGCTTTATATAATTACGCACATCGTTATTATAAATATCAAGAGAATAAAAGCCTCCCCAATTATGACCTGTTTTATACGGTTTGCCTTTATCATCCTTAATAAACCAATCCTTGTGTTGCTTATAAAGTCTTGAAGATTTTGTTCCTGCAAAAGGTGCAAGCCATAAGCCGGCAATCATGCCATTATTATGAATACTGTCTGCAATAGCCTTCATACCGTTCGGGAATTTTTTAGTATCAACCTCAAGCCAATCACCTATTGCTTTTTGATAACCGTCGTCAATCTGAAAGCAGTCAATTTTTGTATCCAGCTTTATAATACTTTCTAAATCACGGTTAACAACCTTCTCGTTGATATTTCCGTAATAGTTATACCAAGTTGTATATCCCGTTCTTTTTTTATTTTCACGGCATACAACACCCATCTGATCAAAATATGTATCAAATGCTCTGTCATATTCATCACAAATCACGGTAAAGGATAAAAGGCTTGTTTCTTTTGAAAAGGTTACACCTTCAAGCTCCTTACTGACAAGAACACAGTTTTTATCAGTATCAAAAGTAATTATTGTATATCCGCTTCTCTCATCGAGCGAACCGAATAAATCAACCTTGTTCCCTTTTCTCACATACGCATATGACCAGGCATAGAATATACCCTTTCGGCGCGGAAATTTATGAAAAAGATTATCACCGGATTTACTGAAGCCGACATATTTAAGCGGAGATTTTGTTACTAAAAGCTCCGTGAACTTTGAGAGCTCCTGCATCTGCCCGTCAGGAGTGTACTCAAGGCTGTCTGTCCAGCTTTGATAGCCGTTAACAAAAATTCTGTCCTGCGAGTCAAAATTATACGGATATTTAACAGTAAATTCCGTAATTTTGATTTCCAGCTTTGGATTGATACTTACATAAAGCTTCCGGTTTTCTTCTTTAATTTTTAAAGAGAAGTGCTCTGTAGTCGGAGAATTAGCCGTAAACGGTATTCCGTTTACCTCGTACTTTATTTTAAAAGATGTGTTCATTTCTTTTTCCTTTCATTTTATTCGGTTTCAATATTAATGAAGTTTTTACTTTCTTCTCCCCAGCTGTCTACTGCAAAAATTTTATATGTATGCTTTGCTTTTCCGGTCGGCTTTTTCAATTTAATTTCAACAGTTTTTTTCATATTGTCAATGCCGTTATAAAAATCGCTGAAAAAATATTTTGTTTCTCTGTCATCAATTATAACCTTGTATGAGTGAACAAAATCATCGTCCTGTGCGGCATTAAAAGACAAAATAACATTTTTTCCGTCAATATGAGCTGTTGCGTCTGTATTAGTAATAACAGGCGGTTTGTTTAAAGGCTTTCTTTTTTCATACGAATATCTGCCGTCATTTTTATAAGGAAGAGGAAAAACCCAAGGAGCATCTGCCTTTTCCTCTTTACAAAATTCACTGACAGCAAAATTTATCCTACGGAATGCAAAGCGGTCATCGGAAAATTCTATAATATAACCCATAGGTGTAGCGTCTGCATTAGGAGGTATGGTACCGTTTTCCTTGCCTGTTTCAAGCTCCGTATATGATAAAGACTGTGTGCTTATAACAGTATAATCTCCCTGCCATACCGAGCGCTCATCAAGAATTGAATAGTGGGTATGACCGCTGAGATTTATTACATTAGGGTATTTTGACAAAACAGCCCCAAGCGTTACATCGCCCCATTCATCACTGCCGTAGCAGGTATCTAAAGGCTGATTATGTGTTACCACAAAGATTGGTTTATCTTCAGAATCCTTTTCAGCTTTTTTGAGGTGATTATCAAGCCATTTTGCAGTATACTTATATCCTTTTTGCATACTTCCTGTATTAGGTGAAGCACCGATAAAATGATATCCGTTGACGACATAATGAGTCCACGGCGAATGGCCGATTATCTGACGAAATGCTTTTCTGTGATTTATTGCAGTAAATAAATCTTTGCTCCAGTAG
>JBJEPL010000041.1:0-7161 GCA_051881215.1 Eubacterium sp.
AATATTATCAGCTGCTCCAAATTAAAAAGAAAGCTTACACGGCTTTTAAAATCCGTGACAGAGGCTGATGCTTCGCAGAAAAAAAGGATTTTTGAGATACCCGTTTGCTACTCCGGTAAATACGCAGAGGATATCGACAATGTATCTGCGCATACGGGATTATCAAAGGAACAAATAATAAAAATCCACTCTTCAAAAGATTATCTTATTTATATGTTAGGCTTTTTGCCCGGCTTTCCTTATCTCGGGGGAATGGACGAGTCAATTTTCTGCCCGAGGCTTGAAAGTCCGAGGACGGTTATACCGGCAGGCTCCGTCGGAATAGGAGGAGAGCAGACGGGAATCTACCCTGTTGAATCTCCCGGCGGCTGGCAGCTTATAGGAAGAACTCCCGTTAAGGTTTATGATTCCGAAAAAGAAAAGCCTGTTTTTTATAACGCAGGTGATTATATAAGATTCATCCCGATAGATGAAAATGAATTTGATGAAATAAAAAAGCAGGTTGACTCGGGAGAATACACTGTTAAGGTTATTACGGAGGGCATATAATGAGCTTTAAAATAATCAGCGCCGGTATGCTTTCCACCGTTCAGGATTTGGGGCGCTTCGGAGTAATGAAAACAGGCTTTACGCAAAGCGGAGCTATGGACACATATTCCATGCAGATTGCAAACCGCCTTGTAGGTAACTGCAAAGGCTGTGCTGTTATTGAAATGACAGTTGCAGGTATTACCGCAGAGTTTAACGATGCCTGCATAATAGCACTATCGGGCGGTGATTTTTCACCTGCTCTTAACGGAAATCCGATTAAAAATAATAAGGCATACAATATAAAAAAAGGCGATGTTCTCAAATGCCCTTATGCAAAATCGGGCGTAAGATGCTATTTGGCTGTCAGCGGAGGAATTAAGGTCCCTTGGGTTTTAGGCTCGCGTTCAACAAATATTAAATCGCAAATCGGCGGATATTTCGGAAGAAAGCTTCAAGCAGGCGATGTTATAGAAACCGATTGCTGTAATCTGCCGCTTGATGATATATCGAAATGCGAAATACCTTCGGCGCAGTATTGTGATGAAATAACCGTAAGAGCAATATCAGGTCCGCAGGACTTTATGTTTACAGATGAGGATATAAAGCTGTTTTATTCACAGAAATATAAGGTTACCCAACAGGCGGACAGAATGGGAATTCGCCTTGAAGGAAACGCTTTAAAGAGCAAAAATGGTATGGATATCATATCAGACGGTATCGTTTTAGGCTCCGTTCAGGTCAGTGCAAACGGTCAGCCGATTGTGTTAATGGCAGACCATCAGACAACGGGCGGATATGCTAAAATTGCAACCGTTATATCCTGCGATATACCGCTTCTGGCACAGGCTAAACCGAATGATACGGTAAAATTTAAGCAGGTAACGGTAAAGCAGGCGCAGCTTGCGGCAAAAAAGCAGCGCCGTTATATAGAGTCTTTGATTTTTTAGGAGGAAAATATGGATTATTCAAATATGCATCCGCAGGAGGTAAAAAAACTGATAAGGCAGGGGATTATTGATTATCAGACCTCCGGTATGTGCTCGGGATATGCACAGGCTAATCTCTGTATTCTGCCAAAAGAATATGCCTTTGATTTTCTTCTCTTTTCAATGAGAAATCCAAAGCCCTGCCCCATTCTTGAGGTCGGCGATGTCGGCTCAAGGGAATTTAAATTTATGGCAAGCGAGGGCGATGTATGCAAGGACTTTCCTAAATACAGAATATGGAAAAACGGCGTTCTCGAAAAAGAAGTAACCGATATAACAGATTATTGGCAGGACGATTTTGTATATTTTCTTATAGGATGTTCATTTTCTTTTGAGTCGGAGCTTTTGGAGGCTGATGTTCCCGTAAGGCATATTGAAGAGGGAAGAAATGTTCCTATGTTCAATACAAATATAAGGCTTACTCCTGCAGGAATGTTTCACGGCAATATGGTTGTTTCAATGCGTCCTATTCCGCACGAGCTTGTCGTTAAAGCGGTTAATGTTACTGCGGCAATGCCGAGAGTTCACGGCGCTCCGATACAAATAGGTTATCCCGAAGCCATCGGAATCAAGGATATAAATAAGCCCGATTACGGCGATGCTGTTACGATAAATGAGGGCGAGGTTCCGGTGTTTTGGCCGTGCGGTGTAACGCCTCAAGCGGTAGTGCTTGAGTCAAAGCCGCCGATTGCCATAACTCATTCACCGGGGCATATGTTTATTACAGATGTGAAAAATGTATCTCTTAAATATTAAGGAGCTTTTATATGCTGAAAATAGATTTAAATTGTGATTTGGGCGAGGGAGCAGGGCTTGACAGCCGAATTATCCCTCTTATAACATCAGCTAATGTTGCTTGCGGATTTCATGCAGGTGACTGCGAAACAATGAATAAAACAGTTGAGCTGTGCCGTGCAAGCGGTATTGCCGTAGGCGCTCACCCGGGATATCCCGACAGAGAAAACTTCGGCAGAACAAATATACCCGCAACACAGCAGCAGGTTTATGATTATACAATTTATCAGCTCGGTGCGCTCGACGCTTTTTGCAGGGCGCAGGGGATTGAAATGCAGCATATCAAGCCTCACGGAGCAATGTATAATATGGCAGCAAAGGATAAAGCGCTTTCGCAGGGTATCGCAAGAGCCGTTTATGATTATAACAGGGATTTGATTTTGCTCGGCTTGAGCGGCTCTTTAATGATTGACGCTGCGCAGGAGCTCGGCATAAAAACGGCAAGCGAGGTTTTTGCCGACCGTGCCTATGAGGAGGACGGCTCATTAAGAGCAAGAAGCCTTGAGGGCTCAATGATAACCGATGAAAAGCTTGCTATCAGCCGTGTTATCCGTATGATAAAGGAAGGCAAGGTTACGGCTTATTCGGGCAAGGATATTGATATCAAGGCTGATTCCGTTTGCGTTCACGGCGACGGAGAAAAGGCGCTTGAATTTGTTGAGGCGTTAAACAAAGCTTTCATGGAAAACAATATCAAAACCGCAAAAATATCAGAGGTGGTCGGATAATGTATCAAAGAACATATGCTAAGATTGATTTGGACGCAATAGATTATAATATCAATTCCGTGCTGAAAAAAATCGGCGGTAAGGCAAAGCTTCTCGGCGTTATCAAGGCAGATGCTTACGGCCACGGAGCGGTGGAAATAGGAAAGCATATTGAGGATAAATGCGATTTCTTCGGAGTTGCTTGCGTTGAGGAGGCGCTTGAATTAATTAACGCAGGTATAAAGATTCCTGTTCTGGTGCTCGGATATGTTTCGCCGAATCTTTACGATGTCGTTGTAAAAAATGGCATACGCATACCGATATTTTCATTTGATACGGCAAAGGCATTGTCCGATGAGGCAGTTAAGCAAAATAAAACCGTGCCGTTTCATTTTTGCATTGATACGGGAATGAGCCGTATCGGCTTTCAGGTAAACGAGGAAAGCGCTGATATCTGCAAAAAAATAACCCTCCTGCCTAATATTAAAGCAGAGGGATTGTTTTCTCATTTTGCTACTGCCGATGAAACGGATTTGACAAAAGCAAAGGCGCAGAGAGAAAAGTATAAAAGCTTTTTATCAATGCTAAAGGAAAGGGAAATTGAAATTCCCATTAAGCATTTGAACAATTCAGCCGGAATAATGAATTTTGACGAGCTTTTTGATATGGTAAGAAGCGGTATTATAACCTACGGTCTCTATCCGTCAAACGAGGTTAACAGGGAGCTTCTTGATATTAAGCCTGCAATGGAATGGAAAACGCATATAAGCCATATAAAACAGCTTGAGCCGGGCAGAGAGATTTCCTACGGCGGTACATATAAAACAGAGCAAACAAGAATTATTGCAACGATTCCTGTCGGCTATGCAGACGGTTATCCGAGATGCCTTTCAAACCGCGGAAGAGTTATTGTAAACGGGCATTATGCCGACATTGTCGGAAGAGTATGTATGGATCAGTTTATGGTTGATATAACGGATATTCCGAATGTCAAGGTTGAGGACGAGGTTACTCTTGTAGGAAAGGATGCAGACGCTGTTTTGACTATGGAGGAGGTTTCCGAAGCGGCATATTCCTTTAATTATGAGCTTCCGTGCCGTATTGCAAGGCGCGTTGCGAGAGTATATTATAAAAACGGAAGGCCTGTTAAAACAGTCAATTATATTGTTTGACATATAATAATAACCCCTGCCGAAATTATTCGGCAGGGGTTTTAAAATATAAATTAATCATTGTCCGGCGTATAGTTGAAGCTTGATGCGTTATAGCCGAAATACTTTTCAACAATCGGGGTGAAATTATCGGCGTCGTTATATTCCGGACTCTTCAATTCGTATATTGCCTCGTTTACAGAATCAACATACCAATCCCATTTCTTAAAGGAATATACATAGCTGATGGTTTCAAGCTCACTTTCAAGGACTGTATAATTATCCTTGCTGTCAAGAACATTAAAGGTGAACTCATCTGTTACAACAGCGTCGATTTTTCCTGCATTAAGGTCGTTAAGAGCAGTTTCAATGTCCTTATATTCGCTGACATTTTTACATGCATTTTTAATAGCTGAATGATTATCAAATGCGGCTTTTGCCTGCTCTGTTACAGTACCGACAACAGCGCCTTTAAAATCGCCGTAGGCTTTAACCTTGCTGTCTTTAGCGGTAACGGTAATAATTCTGTTATCAATAACGCTTTCGCTGAAGGTGTAGTCCTCGTTGAAGGAGCCCTGATTTTTCTGAATACCGCCGATCATAATGTAGGCAATATACTCATTTCCGTCATCGTCAGTGTAGGCTGTATCCTCGCCAACTTGATAGTCGCTGTCAACCTTAACAAACTGATAGTCCTTATAATCATTTTTTATATCATCAAAAATAGTGCTGAAAATTTCCACATCAAATCCGGTAAGCTTGCCGTTTTCATCTGTATAAACAAACGGTGCATTCTCCTGAGTATAAGCGATAAGCAGGGTCTTGTCAGTTATTTCTTCTGCGATATCCGATGATGAGCAGCCTGCAAAACAGCTTGCAATAAACATCATTGAAAGAATTACAGAAATTATTTTTGTAAATTTTTTCATTTATGTATCCTCCTTTGGATAGCTTATATATAATTTTATAATATTGAAATGATAAAGTCAATAGAAAATGGGATTGAGACTTGACAGTTTTAAAATTTTAATTTAATCTTTTAATATGTATATGATACAAAACGGAGTGAATTAATTATGAAAAAAGCAGTAGCAATTATATTGACCGTATTAGTATATGTCGCTCTTTGCGCCTGTTCTCAAGCGGCGGATAATAAGTCTGTTGAAACGACCGAATCAACAACGCAGATAAGCACCACCGAAAAGAGAGTGACAAGCACAACCGCCGCTGTATCAAAGGATACAGAAAAGGGAAAGAAGCTTTCAAATGCGGTAATTAAGGCGCTTTCAAGCCAAGAAGGCGCCAAGGTAAGCGGAAATACTGAAACAGGCAGCTTTCAATATACATATAATACCAGAGATACATCAGAGGTTTATAAAAATGAAGCAAGCGACGAGATGGAAAGCCTTGCAAAGAAAAATGCCGACAAATTCGTTGACGAAATCAAAGCATATTATAATGATGAAATAATATTTGAAAAGACTGAAATACAATCTATAACAAGCTCGGGAGAAAACGGTATAGAAAGCGCAAGATACATTGTTTATTATACAAATTCACAAAATCAGCAGCTCATCGTTCAAACGGATTCCGACGCTGTAATAAGCTATGTAACCTGCAATTTTACTTGGTAATTGACAAATTACCGCAACAGGAGTAAAATCAGTTTAATCATTAAGACAGAAGGCGAAATTATGTTGACATTAGACAGAATTTACAGTGCAAAAAGAGTTCTTTCACAGGTTATAAGAAAAACGGATATGATTCTTGCAAAGGATTTGTGCCCGGATGCAGATGTGTATTTAAAAACAGAGAATTTGCAGGTAACAGGCTCATTTAAAATCAGGGGTTCATATTTTAAAATAAGTCAGCTTTCAGAGCAGGAAAAGGAAAAGGGTGTTATTGCGTGCTCTGCAGGCAATCATGCGCAGGGCGTTGCTCTTGCGGCAACAAAAAGCTCAATAAAATCGTTTATATGCCTGCCCGACGGCGCCCCTATCAGCAAGGTAGAAGCAACTAAAAGATACGGTGCAGAGGTTTGCCTTGTCAAGGGCGTATATGATGACGCATATAATAAAGCGCTTGAGCTTAAAGAGGAGAAAGGCTATACCTTCATTCATCCTTTTAACGACCCCGATGTTATAGCAGGCCAGGGTACTATCGGACTTGAGATTCTTGAACAGCTTCCCGATGTAGATGTCGTTGTTGTTCCTATCGGAGGCGGCGGACTTATTTCGGGTGTTGCTTATGCAATTAAGCAGATTAATCCAAATTGCAGGGTTTACGGCGTTCAGGCTTACGGCGCTCCGTCAATGGAAAAATCCATCGCCGACGGCGAGATTGAAACGCTGGCTAAGGTTCAGACTATAGCAGACGGTATTGCCGTTAAAACTCCCGGCGATTTAACCTTTGAGCTTGTAAATAAATATGTTGACGGAATTGTTACCGTTACCGATGATGAGATTGCTCTTGCAATCCTCACTCTCCTTGAACAGCAGAAGCTTATTGCAGAGGGCGCAGGAGCCGTTCCCGTTGCGGCGGTAATGAACGGTAAAATCCCCGATATATCCGGCAAAAAGGTATGCTGTCTTGTTTCGGGCGGAAATATTGATGTAACAATACTTTCAAGGGTTGTTGAAAGAGGTCTTAAAATGGGCGGCAGAACTGCAAATATTACAATCGCCCTTTCGGATAAGCCGGGTCAGCTTATGGGAGTAAGCCAGGTTATTGCCGGTCTCGGTGCCAATGTTGTTTCCGTTAATTATGACAGCACGGACCTTGATATGAATATTACCGACTGTTATCTTAAAATCGGCGTTGAAACAAGGGATTACGAGCATATTGTTCAAATCAAAAAAGCACTGCGCGAGGCAGGCTTTGAGGTTTGCGATTAATAATATTATTTTATAAGGAGATATAGTTATGGAATATGTAGCAACAAATAATGCGCCTAATGCAATCGGTCCTTATTCTCAGGCAGTTAAGGCAAAC
>JBJEPL010000042.1:0-2122 GCA_051881215.1 Eubacterium sp.
CTGCTTAATATTATTTTTATTGAGAATGTAAGCTCGGCTGTCACCGGCGTGAGCAATGTATGCCTGATTTTCTCTTACGATTGCGCATACAACAGTTGTGCCCATACCCTGAAGCTCCGGTCTTGCATCTGCGAGATCATATACCTCAATATTGGCAGCAGTAAGTGCAGAATCAAGCATATTTTTTATTGAAGCATCACGCATTTTATCGCGGTATGAAGCGTTAATTTTATCACTGATAACCTTAACTGCGCGCGCAGAAGCAATATTACCTCCGGCAGCACCACCCATTCCGTCACAAACTACAGCCCAAACGACCTCATCGGAAAACTCACCTACTGCGTAAGCATCCTGATTTGAGTCGCGGACAGTACCTTTATCAGTCTTTGCAACAATTTTCAAAATCATCACCTCGTTGCCTTCGGTGCCTTAACTGACCGCAAGATGCATCAATATCGGCGCCTAAAGTTCTTCTTATTGTAGCATTTATTCCGTTACTTTTCAATACATTGAAAAATTTAATAATACTATCTTTTGTGCTTCGGACATTTCCTCTCTCCGTAACATCATTGACAGGTATAAGATTAACATGGCAATGTACCTTTGAAAGAAGAGAGGTAAGCTCTTTAGCGTTGCTTACGCTGTCATTCACACCGCTGATAAGTGTATATTCAAAGCTTACCCTTCTACCTGTTTTTTCTGCATAAGCTTTGCACGCTTCAATGAGCTCACTAATGGGATATATTTTATTGACAGGCATCGTATTTGAACGGATTTCATCATTCGGAGCGTGCAAAGAAACGGTAAGCGTAAGCTGTAAATCATAATCTATAAGCTCATAAATTCTCGGAACAATACCGCATGTAGAAATTGTAATATTTCTCATACTGATATTAAGACCGTTTTCATTGTTAACATTATTTAAAAAAGAAATAACATTGTCAAAATTATCAAGCGGCTCCCCTATTCCCATCATAACTATATTTGAAATGCGGATACCCAAATCCTTTTGCGCGGCATGAATCTGCGATTCAATTTCACCTGCTGTAAGATTTCTTGAAAATCCTGCAATAGTAGAAGCGCAAAAGGTGCAGCCCATTTTACATCCGACCTGCGATGAAACGCATATTGTATAGCCGTATTTATACTTCATAATTACGGATTCAATATATTCGCCGTCTGAAAGTCTGAAAAGATATTTGACTGTATTATCAATTTTTGAAACATATTTTTCTTCAATCTCGCAAGAGGAGATATAATAATACTCCGACAGCTTCAATCTTAAATCCTTGCTTAGATTTGTCATTTCATCAAAACAGGTACAGCCAAATTTATGAAGCCATTGATATATCTGCTTTGCCCTGAAAGGAGCAAGAGATAAATCCTTAACTGCATTATTAAGTTGAGTATAGGTTAATGCCTTAATATCCTTTTTCATCATTTTCTCTTTTTAATTACTGCATAATAAAATCCGTCGCCGCCGCAGGCAGTCGGGAAAAAAGTTTTTTCTTCTGTCAAAGCAAAGTCATCGTTATTGCCTAAAAAAGCGCTGACAACCTTCTCGTTCTCTTTTTTGTTAAGAGTGCATGTTGAATAAATCAGTGTCCCGTTATCCTTTAAATAGCGTGATGATGCAGTTAAAATGCTCAACTGAATTTGCGGCAAATCTTTGACACTATCAAGCTCTTTATATCTGATTTCAGGCTTTCTTCTTATAATTCCGAAGCCCGAACAAGGAACATCGCAAAGAACTTTATCAGCCTTTTTTATATCGGGATTATAAACGGCTGCATCATTAACAGCAGTTTTAATTATATTTATTCCAAGCCGTTTTGCAGAAGCATCAATAAGCTTTAATCTATGCTCATATAAATCAAAAGCATAAATTTGCCCCTGATTTTTCATCATTCCTGCGATTGTGAAGGCCTTACCGCCCGGAGCGGAGCACACATCAATAACAGTTTCACCCGAACAGGCACCGAGAGCACATGCACATTTATAGCTTGATAAATCCTCAATATGAAACAGACCGTTATTAAAGCTCTTGCTTTTATTGAGGTTAAACGGTGAGGTTATCATAACAACCCCGTCTGTAACCTCGCCTTCAATACCTTCGCAATTA